>JALFIM010000153.1 GCA_022775985.1 Prevotella sp. | reverse complement strand
TGAGCATGGTACTTCTTTGTCTTCTGGACAAACTTACCATAAATAGGGTGCATCTCCTTGAACTTAGAAGCAATAACAATGGTTTTATCCATTTTGTTGCTGATAACGACACCCTGTCTTGTTTTTCTTAAATTTCTTGTTTCCATCTGGACCATTGTTATTTATTAAGTTCTCTTTGACGAAGTACAGTCTTCAAACGGGCTATATCACGACGAACCGACTTAATCTGTGATGGATTCTCCAGAGGAGAGACTGCGTGGTTCAGCTTCAGCTGATTGAGCTTTGCTACCTCTGTCTCGATTTTCTCTGCCAATCCCTTGGCATCGAGCTCGTTAATTTCTTTAATCTTCATAGTTTAAGCGTTTTTATCGTAATCACGTCTAACAACAAACTTTGTTTTCACAGGAAGTTTCTGGGCTGCGAGGCGGAGAGCCTCCTTAGCGATGTCGAAGCTGACGCCCTCAACTTCAAAGAGAATACGTCCTGGAGTAACGGGTGCCACCCATCCTGCGGGGTCTCCCTTACCTTTACCCATTCGGACGTCTGCAGGCTTGCGGGTGATGGGCTTGTCCGGGAATATGCGGATCCAAACCTGTCCCTCACGCTGCATGTAACGGTTCACAGCAACACGGGCAGCCTCTATCTGGCGGCTGTCAATCCACTTCGGCTCGAGGGTCTTGATTCCGAAAGAACCGAAAGCCAGCTGAGTGCCTCTGTGTGCGTTGCCTTTATTTCCACGACCGTCTTGCGGTCTTCTATATTTTACTCTTTTAGGCTGTAACATGATGTTTCTTACATTTAACGGTTATTGTTTCTCTTGCGGTTGCCGCGGTTGCCGCGTCCACCGTTAGAACCACCATTCTGCTTCTCCTGAGCGAAGTTAGGAGTGAGGTCGCGCTTGCCGTAAACCTCGCCACGGCAGATCCACACCTTGATGCCCAGAAGTCCCACCTTGGTGAGGGCCTCAGTCTGGCAGTAGTCGATATCAGCACGGAACGTGTGCAGGGGAGTACGTCCTTCCTTGTACATTTCCTTACGTGCCATTTCAGCGCCGTTGAGACGGCCAGTGATTTGAATCTTCACACCCTCGGCACCTGCACGCATGATGTTCTGGATAGCCATCTTGATAGCGCGGCGGTATGCGATCTTGCCCTCTACCTGGCGTGCGATATTGTTGCCTACGATGTTAGCGTCGAGCTCAGGCTTCTTCACCTCGAAGATATTAATCTGAATATCCTTCTTGTAAAGTTTCTTCAGCTCCTCCTTCAATTTGTCAACATCCTGTCCACCTTTACCAATGACGATACCGGGGCGAGCGGTGCAGATGGTGATGGTCACCAGCTTGAGAGTACGCTCGATAACGATTCGAGAGACACTTGCCTTGGCCAGGCGCTCGTTAAGGTACTTGCGTATTTTCTGGTCCTCAACCAAGTTGTCGCCAAAGTTTTTTCCACCGAACCAATTAGAATCCCAACCACGGATGATGCCGAGACGGTTGCTTATCGGATTAACTTTCTGTCCCATTCTTTAATTATTTTTCGTCATTAGTTTTGGAATCTACAAACAGAGTCACGTGATTGCTGCGTTTACGGATGCGATATCCGCGTCCCTGAGGCGCAGGTCTCATGCGTTTCATTGTAACGCCTTCATCAACGAAGACTTTAGAAATATAAAGCTCGCCGGCCTCTGCCTGACGCTCATTCTTTGCCTCCCAGTTTGCGATAGCCGAGCGGAGGAGTTTCTCCACGTCAGCGGCAGCCTGCTTCTTAGAGAAGCGGAGAACGCCTAAAGCACGGTTCACCTCCATGCCGCGCACCATGTCTACGACATAGCGCATCTTGCGGGGCGAAGAGGGGACACCCTTCAGCTTGGCGAAGTATAAATTCTTAAGGGCCTCATGTCTTTTTTCAGCCGATATTTTCTTTCTTGCTCCCATTATTTGTTTCTTTTAAAATGGATTAGTCCCTCATTACTTTCTGTTGCCAGAGTGTCCGCCGAACTTACGTGTCGGCGAGAACTCACCGAGCTTGTGGCCTACCATGTTCTCGGTGATGTAGACAGGGATAAATTTGTTTCCGTTATGAACTGCAACAGTGTGTCCCACGAAGTCGGGTGAGATCATTGATGCTCTGGCCCATGTCTTAACGACATTCTTCTTGCCGCTTTCGTTCATTGCGAGAATCTTCTTCTCGAGTGACACGTTGATATATGGACCTTTTTTAATTGAACGACTCATAATTTACTCTAATTAGAATTACTTTTTAGCTCTTTCGATGATGTACTTGTTTGAAAGCTTCTTCGGTGCGCGAGTCTTGAGACCCTTAGCATACAAGCCCTTGCGTGAGCGTGGGTGGCCTCCAGACTGACGGCCCTCACCACCACCCATCGGGTGATCAACAGGGTTCATAACGACACCACGGTTGTGAGGACGACGGCCCAACCAGCGTGAGCGGCCAGCCTTACCAGACTGCTCAAGAGCGTGGTCAGAGTTGCCTACAGAACCTACGGTAGCTTTACAAGCACTCAGGATCTGGCGAGTCTCGCCAGAGGGGAGCTTAATAACACAATAACTGCCTTCGCGAGAAGTCAACTGAGCAAAATTACCAGCCGAACGAACGAGCAGAGCACCCTGGCCCGGACGCAACTCAATGTTGTGAATCACAGTACCAACGGGAATGTTTGCGAGGGGAAGTGCGTTGCCGATCTCAGGAGCAGCCTCTGCGCCCGACATCAGTGTCGCGCCTACTTCCAGTCCGTTAGGAGCAATAATGTAACGTTTTTCACCATCAGCATAGAACAACAGGGCGATGCGAGCCGAACGGTTCGGATCGTACTCTATTGTCTTAACTACAGCTGGAACACCATCTTTCTCTCGCTTGAAGTCGATCATACGATACTTCCGCTTGTGGCCGCCGCCCATATAGCGGACAGTCATCTTACCGGTGTTGTTTCGACCACCAGTAGAGCGCTTGCCGAAAACGAGAGACTTCTCTGGCACGGATGCAGTAATATCCTCGAACGTGCCAATAATCTTGTGTCTTTGTCCCGGAGTAACCGGTTTAAATTTACGTACTGCCATTTTTTATTTAAATATTGCTGTAAAAATCAATTGAATCGCCCTCTTTCAGAGTGACGATAGCCTTCTTGTATGCGTTCTTCTGTCCCTTTATGAGTCCCTTGCGTGTATAGCGGCTCTGACGCTTTCCAGCGTAGCGGGCAGTGTTCACATCAATCACTGTAACATTGTACAGGCTCTCGATCTCTTTCTTTATCTCCAACTTGTTGGCTTCGGGGAGAACGATGAAGCCGTACTTTGTCTCGGCTTTCTTGGTACGGGTCTCGCCCTTGACCTTGTAGGACTTCTCAACAGAAGACTTTTCTGTAATAGCGGTCATCTTCTCAGTGACCAATGGTTTTACTATAAATGCCATGTTCTAATGTCTCCTTTATTTTGTTAAGATTTGATCGATAGTATTGAGCGAGCTCTCGGCTACGATGAGCACATCAGCGTTGAGCACCTTGTATGCGTTGATGGTGTTTGCGGTCATCACCTCAGCACGCTGCAAATTACGAGCCGACAAATATACGTTTTTATTTACTTCCGGCAAAACCAGAAGGGTCTTTTTGCCCTCTACTTTAAGATTTTTAGTAATATTTACGAAATCTTTAGTCTTAGGAGCGTCGAAGCTGAAGTCCTCAACTACGATTACGGCATTCTCCTGAGCCTTGTATGAGAGAGCAGACTTGCGAGCAAGAACCTTCACTTTCTTGTTCAGCTTGAAACGATAGTCACGGGGTTTCGGTCCGAAAACGCGTCCACCACCTACGAGCACCGGTGAGTTGATGTCACCACGGCGAGCACCGCCGCCGCCCTTCTGGCGTCCGAGTTTGCGAGTTGAACCGCTGACCTCACTTCTTTCCTTAGCCTTTGCAGTACCCTGGCGCTGGTTAGCGAGATACTGCTTTACATCGAGGTAAAGTACGTGATCGTTAGGCTCGATTCCGAAGACAGCCTCATTGAGGACTACCTTTCTTCCGGTCTCCTGACCATTGATATTTAAAACGCTAACTTCCATTATTCCTTAATTAAAACGGTTGAACCATTGCATCCAGCAACCGAGCCCTTCACGAGGATGAGGTTGTGCTCTGGAATTACCTTTAACACTTTGAGATTCTGAGTTGTGACGCGGTCGCCACCCATCTGGCCGCCCATGCGCATGCCCTTGAACACCTTTGCGGGATAAGAACAAGCACCGATAGAACCCGGCTTGCGTGCGCGGTCGTCCTGACCGTGAGTGCTCTGACCTACACCACCGAAACCGTGGCGCTTAACAACTCCCTGGAAGCCTTTACCCTTTGAGGTACCAACTACATCGACATACTCAACGCCCTCGAACAGCTCTACGGTGATGGTGTCTCCGAGGTTGTACTCCTCATCAAACTTGAACTCGGCCAAGTGCTTCTTCGGTGTTGTGCCTGCTTTCTTGAAGCAGCCCATCATAGGCTTAGTGGTGTTCTTCTCCTTGGCTTCACCGAAGCCAAGCTGAACAGCCTTGTAACCGTCTTTCTCGACAGTCTTAACCTGGGTTACAACACAAGGACCAGCTTCGATAACAGTGCACGGTACGTTCTTACCGTCGGCACTGAAAACGGATGTCATTCCGATTTTTCTTCCAATTAATCCTGGCATTTCAATAATTACTTAAAAAATTAAACTTTGATTTCTACTTCTACACCACTCGGAAGTTCCAGCTTCATGAGTGCGTCTACGGTCTTAGCTGTTGAGCTATAGATGTCAATCAGTCTCTTGAAGTCGCTGAGCTGGAACTGCTCGCGGGCCTTCTTGTTAACGAAAGTACTACGGTTGACGGTGTAGATGCGCTTGTGTGTAGGCAATGGGATAGGACCGCTCACGATGGCACCGGTAGCCTTCACAGCCTTCACAATCTTCTCTGCTGACTTGTCTACGAGCTTGTGGTCGTAGCTCTTCAGCTTAATTCTGATTTTCTGACTCATTGTAAAATTAAGTTGTTTATAAAAAAGTTGTAAAAGGGAGGGAAGTACGCCCCTTAAGAGTCATTCGCTAAGCAGCGCTTCCCCTCCCTGTATGTTGCGTGTGTATAATCAAAAGAATTATACGAGGTCTGCACGACCCTTTACCTCCTCGAGCACTGCCTTGGCGATAGAGCTTGACAGCGGAGCGTGGTGGTCATACTCCATAGAGCTTGTGGCACGGCCTGAGGTGATGGTACGGAGAGCTGTCACGTAGCCGAACATCTCTGCCAGAGGCACCATGGCCTTCACGATGCGGGCACCGCTGCGGGCCTCTTCCATGCCCTCTACCTGACCACGGCGCTTGTTGAGGTCGCCGATAACGTCACCCATGTTCTCCTCGGGAGTAACGACCTCCACCTTCATCACAGGCTCCATGAGCACGGGACCTGCCTTCGGGCAAGCGTTCTTGTAGGCGTTCAGGGCAGCGAGCTCAAACGACAACTGGTCAGAGTCTACGGGGTGGAACGAACCATCGGTAAGCACCACCTTGAGGTCGGTCATAGGATAGCCGCCCAGCACACCATTCTTCATGGCGTTCTCAAAGCCCTTCTGTACTGAGGGGATGAACTCCTTGGGGATGTTACCACCCTTCACCTCGTTCACGAACTGGAAGTCGCCCTCCTTGTAGTCCTCGTCCTTCGGGCCGATGGTCACGATGATGTCAGCGAACTTACCACGACCACCCGACTGCTTCTTGTAAACCTCGCGGAGAGTGACGGGCTTTGTGATGGCCTCCTTGTAGTTAACCTGGGGCTTGCCCTGGTTGCACTCTACCTTGAACTCACGCTTCAGACGGTCGATGATGATGTCGAGGTGGAGCTCACCCATACCAGAGATGATGGTCTGGCCGCTCTGCTCATCGGTACGAACGGTAAATGTCGGGTCCTCCTCGGCGAGTTTGGCGAGACCGTTGTCGAGCTTGGCGATGTCGGCCTGACTCTTCGGCTCCACTGCGATAGAAATCACGGTGTCGGGGAATGTCATTGACTCGAGCACGATGGGGTGAGCATCGTCGCAGAGGGTATCACCTGTGCGTATATCCTTAAAGCCTACGCCTGCGCCGATATCACCGGCATCGATAGACTCCATGGGAATCTCCTTGTTGGAGTTCATCTGGAACAGACGGCTGATGCGCTCCTTCTTGCCAGAACGGGGGTTGTAGACATAAGAGCCGGCAACCACCTTACCAGAGTAGACGCGGAAGAACACCAGACGGCCCATGAACGGGTCGGTAGCGATCTTGAATGCCAGAGCTGCTGTAGGCTCGTCCTCAGAAGGCTTGCGATCCTCCTCTTCCTCGGTGTCGGGGTTGGTGCCTACGATGGCAGCTGTATCGAGAGGTGAGGGCAGGAATGCGCACACATAGTCGAGAAGCGGCTGTACGCCCTTGTTCTTGTAAGAAGAGCCCAACGTCATAGGAGTGAGCTCCATGGCGATGGTACCCTTGCGGATGGCAGCGATAATCTGCTCCTCTGAGATATCCTGACCGTCAAGATACTTCTCCATGAGGTCGTCGTCGAAGTTGGCGGCGTTCTCTATCATCTTCTCTCTCCACTCGTTGGCCTCATCCACGAGGTCAGCGGGGATATCCTCAATGTCATACTCTGCGCCCATGGTCTCATCGTGCCACAGGATAGCCTTCATCTTGATGAGGTCTACGACGCCCTTGAAGTTCTCCTCTGCGCCGATAGGAATCTGCACGGGGCAGGGGTTTGCGCCGAGGATATCCTTCATCTGCTGCACTGTCTCGAAGAAGTCAGCACCCGAGCGGTCCATCTTGTTCACATAACCTATACGGGGAACGTTGTATTTGTCAGCCTGGCGCCATACGGTCTCAGACTGGGGCTGCACGCCGTCAGCGGCAGAATATGTAGCAACGGCACCATCGAGCACGCGGAGTGAGCGCTCCACCTCTGCTGTAAAGTCTACGTGACCCGGAGTGTCTATCAAGTTTATCTTGTAAGACTTGCCGAGGTAGTTCCAGTTACAAGTAGTAGCTGCGGATGTGATAGTGATACCACGCTCCTGCTCCTGTGCCATCCAGTCCATCGTTGCGGCGCCGTCATGCACCTCACCGATTTTGTGAGTCTTACCCGTGTAGAAGAGGATACGCTCAGAAGTGGTTGTCTTACCGGCATCGATGTGGGCCATGATGCCGATGTTGCGTGTCAAATGTAAATCGCGGTTTGCCATTTTCTTATTTGAGTTTAATATTGATTAGAATCTGAAGTGTGCAAATGCGCGGTTAGCCTCTGCCATGCGGTGCATATCCTCCTTACGCTTGAATGCGCCGCCCTGGTTGTTATATGCGTCCATAATCTCGGCGGCGAGCTTGTCTGCCATGCTCTTGCCTCCACGCTTGCGTGCGAAAGCTATGAGGTTCTTCATAGAGATGCTCTCCTTGCGCTCGGGACGAATCTCGGTAGGCACCTGGAATGTGGCGCCACCGATACGGCGGCTCTTCACCTCCACCTGGGGAGTGATGTTGTCGAGGGCCTGCTTCCATATCTCGAGAGCGGGCTTCTCCTCCTTGGCCATCTTCTCCTTAACGGTGTCAAGGGCGTTATAGAAGATTTCGTATGAGGCGTTCTTCTTGCCGTCATACATCAAGTGGTTCACAAACTTAGAGACCTTCTGGTCATTGAAAACGGGATCGGGAAGGATCACGCGCTTCTTTGGTTTTGCTTTTCTCATTTTTACTTAAAAAATTATTCTGACTGGGGCTGCAATTACGTTCTTCAACGCTCTCTCCTGAGCATTTACTCAACCTGTTATAACGCTTCCAGCAAAACTATTAATAAAATTCTTTATGTCCTTAGTATTAATCTTCTCCGATTATTACTTCTTAGCCTTCGGACGCTTTGCGCCATACTTAGAACGGCGCTGTGTACGGTTTGCCACACCAGCGGTATCAAGAGTACCACGCACGATGTGATAGCGAACACCAGGGAGGTCCTTCACACGACCGCCACGCACCAACACGATAGAGTGCTCCTGCAAGTTGTGTCCCTCTCCCGGGATGTAAGAGTTGACCTCTTTCTGATTTGTCAAACGCACACGGGCAACTTTACGCATTGCCGAATTAGGCTTCTTAGGAGTCGTAGTGTAAACACGAACGCAGACGCCACGACGCTGAGGACATGAGTCCAGAGCCGGAGACTTGCTCTTGTCTACAAGCACCTTTCTGCCTTTTCTTACCAATTGTGAAATAGTAGGCATTGTAATGAATTTTAAATTTATATATGTATTTTTGTTTATTTCCCTTTACTTGTCGTCAGGCGCATTCATATTCTGTGCCGTTTCGAGCTGCAAAGGTACAAACATTTTTTCATTCTACCTATACTTATGCTTTTCAATATACACACTGTTTATTTATTTTAACATAATATAACTGTGGTTGTGATAAATTAATACTTCCTATTCCACTTCAGCAGTCCATAAACAGGCTTTGAGCGCATGACGGCCACCGCCATGACAGACCGCAGCGGCAGGGTCTCATTGCGAAATGGGCCTACCCCATCGGCATAAAGCCAAGCTCAAAACACCCGCAACCGTCTGCCACCGCCACTGCGCCGAGCCCGACAACGCCTCCGAGAACACGCAGAATGCGGGATGGACGGGGAGCAGACGAAGAAAGTAGCGGACCGAGGGACAGTGTTATGAAAATTTTATATAATTTTGCAATCGGTAAGGAAGCCACGGCATCCTTGCCACTTTTTTATATTAGTAACAGCTCATCATCATTTCAAGACAAACAATGAAAGCCAACAAACTCACAGCCATCGCGTTGCTATTGGCAGCGCTCCTCACCGTCACCGCCAAGGTGAAGGCACAGACCAACGCCCAGATTCTCTACGACTTCGGCTCCGACCGCAAGTACGTGACGCTCACGCTCGAGATGTTCAAACAGGACAAATGGGGTAGCACCTACTTTTTCGTAGACCACGACTTCAACTACGACAAGATGGTGGTCGGCAGCAAGAACATATCGCAGGGCGGCACCTACACCGAGATATCACGCGCACTGAACTTCTGGAAGAACACGCAGATGCGCAACTGGAGCCTACATGCCGAGTACAACGGCGGCATCACCAAGAACTACCCCATCAACAACGCCTGGCTGTTCGGTGTAGAGTACTTCATACACGACAAGTCGTTCAAGAACGTGCTCACCCTCGAAGCCCTGTATAAGACCATACGCGCCACCGACCAGAACGTGCCGATGCAGTTTACTGCCGTGTGGACATGCAACGACATCTTCGGAGTGAAGGGTCTGAAGTTCGACGGATTCGCCGACTTCTGGTGGGAGACCCACGCCGTGGACTACCGCGAGGATGGCACCGCCGACACACGCCACACGGTGTTTCTCACCGAGCCTCAGCTGTGGTACAACGTGGGCCAGCACTTCGGGTGCGAGAACCTCAGCATAGGCGGTGAGGTGGAGCTCACCAACAATTTCGGCTCCACGGGGGGCTTCAAGTGCCGCCCGTGCCTCGGCGTGAAGTGGGACTTTTAATGACTCGAATACTCAACTAACAAAATATCAGCAGCTATGTTAGAAAAACTTTTCGGCTTCGATCCCTCGAAGCACAGCATCAAGACCGAGGTGCTGGCAGGTGTCACTACGTCCCTCACCATGGCCTACATCCTTGCCGTCAACCCGAGCATCTTCTCCAACCTCGCCTCCAAGGGCATGGACACCAACGCCGTGTTCACATCCACGGCCCTCGCCGCCATCGTGGGCACGCTCATCATGGCGCTCTATGCCAAAAAGCCCTTCGGACTCGCGCCGGGCATGGGTCTGAACGCGTTTTTCGTGTTCACGGTGTGCCTCACCATGGGCTACACATGGCAGTTCGCCCTCACGGCCATACTCATAGAGGGATTCCTGTTCGTCATAATGACCGTCACCAAGATACGCACGCTCATAGTAGATGCCATACCGGCAACGCTGAAGCGTGCCATCGGAGCCGGCATCGGACTGTTCATAGCCTTCATCGGACTGAAGAACGCAGGCATCATCGTGGAGAACCAGGCCACGTTCATAAGCATCGGCGACATGACCCACGGCACGGCACTGCTGGGTGTCATAGGCATAGTGCTCACGTCGGTACTCGTCATCAAGAATGCGCCGGGCTCGCTTCTCATAGGCATCCTCGGCACCGCGCTCATCGGCATACCGATGGGTATCACCTCCTTCACGGGCATAGTAGACACGCCCCCGTCGGTGGCACCCATATTCTGCAAGTTCGATTTCCACAATATATTCACCATAGACATGCTCATCGTGGTGTTCACGTTCCTGTTCATTGACATGTTCGATACCATGGGCACACTCGTAGGAGTATGCACCAAGGCCGGCATGATGCGCAAGGACGGACGCATCCCGGGGCTCAACAAGGCGTTCATGGCCGATGCCATAGCCACCATGACAGGGGCATGCCTCGGGGCCAGCACCACTACCACATACGTAGAGAGCGCGTCGGGCGTGGCACAGGGCGGACGCACAGGGCTTACGGCCTTCTCCACGGCGGTATGCTTCGTCATAGCCCTCTTCTTCGCTCCCATATTCCTTTCTATACCGTCTGCGGCCACTACTCCCGTGCTCGTCATCGTGGGCCTGTTCATGCTCACGCCCATCAAGGACATCGACCTCGACGACTATGCCGAGTCAATACCAGCATTCATCACCATCATCATGATGCCGCTCACATACAGCATATCCGACGGCATACTGTGCGGCGTGATATCCTACGTGGCCATCAATGCCCTCTGCGGCAACGTGAAGAAGCTGAATGCCACGGTGTGCATCCTCGCCGTGCTGTTCGTGATGAAGTATATCTTCATCTAATGGTAGTGCGCCATAAACTAATCATGCCCTGTGGGGCGTGATTAGTTTATGACCATGACCTTCAAACCTACTACAATTGCCATGTGCCAAGAATGAAAGCCTAATGGCATTGCATCTAAATACATCAATATATACGTAAAAACAATAAAAAGTCTTGGTCACCTTAACTGTTTTTTATTACTTTGCATAATAATCAACAAAATAACTAAAATATGAAAAAACTTCTATTTACCTTATGCTACCTGCTTTATGCTATAGCTTCACTCGCACAGGCAAATACCCACATTAAATTCATGGGTATTCCTGTAACTGGTACAATCGCACAATTTCAAGGCAAACTGATAGCAAAAGGATGCACTTACGACAAAAAGTTCAGTGCCTCCTTACCTAATGGTTCAAGAGCTTTCACAGGTATCTTTGTTGGAAACAAAGCACACATATATGTTTACTATGATATCAAGACAAAAATAGTATACAGAACAAAGGCTGTAATCAGTGGTGTTTCTGAAGATATCGCAGATCAAGAGTATTCCAAAATCAAGGTGCTTCTCTCACAAAAGTATGGTTCTGATTCTGAACACATGTATACTGGAACAAAAGACGACAAAGAGGCCACTTCATTCATATCTACAAATGACGATGAGGAAATTGATGGTGAAATAGACCTATATATCACAATGGATGAACAAACATGGGTTAGATATCCCTATAACTACAACTTACACATTGACTACAACGACCGTATAAACACGAGTAAGCACAACAGCCAACAATTTGACGACATTTAATCCTGTGCAGTGTACTGCGCAAGATAACGGAGAATGACAAAGCATGATATAGGAAAGACGCATAATCATGATGAGAGAACTTACGCCAAACGGCGGCATTCCACGCGGCACGCTCTTCGCAATGGCCGTGATCGGCGGACTTACGGTAGCCAACCTGTACTACAACCAGCCACTGCTTGAGGCCATGCGGCAGTCGCTCGGAGCCACAGAGCTGCAAGCCAACCTCATCACATTCATCACCCAGTTGGGCTATGCCGCAGGACTTGTGCTCGTGGTGCCGCTGGCAGACAAGGTGTCGCGCCGCAAGATTATCACCGTGAACATGAGCGTGGCGGTGGCATGCTGTCTGGTCATTGCGCTTACCTGCAACCTATGGCTGATATGGAGTGCCTCACTCGTGCTGGGCTGCAACAGCGTGGTGCCGCAGATGTTCATACCCGTGGCGAGTCATTTCTCCAAGCCCGAGAACAAGTCACGCAACATGGGCATAGTGCTCACGGGCCTGTTGAGTGGTGTGCTCGGCGCAAGAGTACTGAGCGGATATGTAGGCGAATGGGCTGGATGGCGTGCCATGTTTGCCATTGCCGCAGTCATCATGGCGGCATGCCTTATTTGCATGCTGCGCACACTGCCTGCCATGCCGAGCAGTTTTGACGGCAGCTACGGCAAGCTGATGCGGTCGATAGGAAGCATTTACCACAGATACCCCACCATCCGCGTCTATGCCTTACGCGGCGGACTGAGCTTCGGAAGCATGATGGCCGTATGGTCGTGCATGGCGTTTCACTTGGCCGGCGAGCCTTTTCATGCCGGCAGTGAAGCGGTAGGCATGCTCGGACTTTGCGGACTGGCAGGAGCGACGGCGGCAAGCGGCATAGGCAAATACATCCCACGGTTCGGCATTGAGAGATTCTGCCTGGTAGGAAACATCCTGCAATTTGCCGCATGGATTGTGGCATACCTCTTTTCCGACAGCTATGCCGGGCTGGTCATGGCCATAATACTTGTAGACGTAGGAGCACAGTGCTACCAGCTGAGCAACCAAAGCGGTTGTCTCGCGCTCATCCCGGAAGCCACCAACCGCAGCAACACCATCTTCATGAGCCATCTGTTCGCTGGCGGCAGCCTCGGCACGCTGTGCGCAGGTGTAGCCTGGAACTATGGAGGATGGACTGCCGTCTGTCTCGTAGGGCTTGCCTTTACCCTCATGCTGTCTGTGGTAAACGTGCTCTTTCATAAAGCCCAAGCGAGACGCGAGCAATAAACAATAAGGCACATCCGCAGACAGAGCGTGGCGCATTTCGCACCGTATTGCTTGCCCACCACGCAAAAAGGCTGTAATTTTGCAGTGCGAAACAAAGCGATACTGCAATGACGACACAACCCAACAAGGAAATACTTTGGAACAAGGAGTACGTGAAGGTCATGGCCACCAACTTCCTGCTCTACTTCGCCTTCTACCTGCTCACACCGCTGCTGCCGCTGTACCTCAGCGAGACGTTCGGCGCGACTAAGGACGTTATAGGCATAGTGCTGAGCGGCTACACCGTGGCGGCAATCATCGTGCGCCCGTTCTGCGGCTACGTGGTGGACAGTTTCTCGCGCAAGAAAGTGCTCATGACGTGCCTCGCGGCATTCTTCGTGTGCTTCGCCGGCTACATAGCCGCCGGCACCATACTCATGTTCGCCATCTGCCGCACGCTGCACGGCGGCCCGTTCGGTGCCGTCACCGTGGCCAACAGCACGTGCGCCATAGACGTGCTGCCGCCGAGCCGCCGCAATGAGGGCATAGGGCTCTACGGACTGAGCAACAACTTCGCCATGGCCACGGCCCCGTCGGCCGGCATATACCTCCACGACGTGACGGGCAGCTTCATGCTCCTGTTCTGGACGGCACTGCTCGTGGCCCTCGCCGCCGTAGCCATTGCCTACACGCTGCGTCTGCCCGACAAGTCCATAGTGAAGAACAAGGACCGCATATCGCTCGACCGCTTCTTCCTGACGCGTGCATGGCTGCTGGCCATCAACATAGCAATGTTCGGCTTCTGCTGGGGAGTGCTGAGCAACTACCTCGCCATATACAGCAAGGAAGCCCTCGGTATCACCGGCGGCACGGGCACGTACTTCGCCATACTGTCGTGCGGACTGTTTCTGTCGCGGCTCCAAGGGCGCAAGGCCCTGCGCGACGGCCGACTGGCACACAACGCCACCGAGGGCATGCTGCTGTCGCTCGTGGGCTTCACCATATTCGTGGCCATCCCCCACCCCGTGGCCTACTACCTGTCGGCCGCGCTCATCGGACTCGGCAACGGACACCTCTACCCTGCATTCCTCAACATGTTCATAAGCGTGGCGCGGCACGACCAGCGCGGCACCGCCAACTCAAGCATACTTACAGGCTGGGACTTCGGTTTCGGCATTGGCTGTCTGCTGGGCGGCGTGGTGGCGGAGCACTGCGGCTACGGCGCGGCCTTCTGGATGGTGACTGCGGAGAACGCATGCGCCGTGGTACTGTTCATCACGGCTGGACGCAAGTTTTTCGAGAGCCGCAAACTGACCTGCTGACACCACTGCGGCACGTGCCTCACGGCACGGCAGACAACACACCATGCAGACGTGCGGCCCTACGGCACCGCACACAAAAGCCCCGACAGCCTGATACACGGCTGTCGGGGCTTTTCGTACCGGCACGCGTCACGCGCGTGCCGTGATGTGCAGGACGTGGATTACTTGCCACCCACGGTCTCCTCAAACACCACGATGTTGCCAGGCGTGAGGATGAACAGCGGGCCGTAGAGTGCCGCAGGCTGGCGCGTACCGTCGGCAAGCACGAGCTGCAACTGCCCATCGGTGGCCACATCCATGCTCAGAGGCTCTGTCACAGAGGTGTTCTGCACCACGGTATAGTGCTTGCTGCCGTTGGTCAGGCACGACACGAGCGCACCATGGCCGTGAGTGTCGAGCCGCGTGATGTGGCGTGGCAGTGACGTAAGGCGTGTGGTGCCGAGCGGTATGTTGTCGCCTGTGTGGCGCACCGACTCCACCTTGGCACCGAGGAACACGTCGGCACGGGCCTGTACCTCCACGTTCATCTGCCGCACGAGCTCATACACAGGGCTTCTGCGGCCGTCCTGCGTGATGGGAGCCTGATGGAAATCCCATGTCTCGGTGCCGGGATTCCAGTACGTGAAATACTGCAAGCACTGCGCTCCGTATGCCAGGTCGGCATAGAGCTGCAAGCGTAGCTGGTCTATCGTGGGGATGGGGTACGAGCCATGGGCCGTGTCGAGCGTGAAAGCCCAGAAAGGCTTGCCGGCCTTGCGTGCCGCCGCCGACACCACCTCAAGGTTGTTCCAGTACTGGGCGTTGAGAAACACGCTGTCGCCCACTTGGTTTACGGGGTAATGGTCGTATGAGAGCTGCCGCAGGTTGACGAGCGAGTCAAACAGGGCCACATGCTCCTTGTAGGCATCAGTTGACGGGAACGCGTGCACAGGCAGCAGGTTGAGATAGCACGGGTGCTTCGTGTCCACGCTCTCTATGCGGCGTGCCCACTTCGCCAGTGCCGGCATCGCGTCGTTGGCCGGCTCGTCGCGGAGGAAATAGTAGCCGAGACCGGGGTGACGCATCACCTTGCGCACGGTCTGCTCCGGCTCCTTCTCCAGCTCAGGACATGTAAACACGCTCGTCATGCCCACCTTGGCGCACAGGTCGAGGGCCTGTACGGCATCCTCGTAGCTGGTGGTATGCGAGAACGACACGGTGAAGCCCGCGTCCCTCAACGCCTTGTAGTGTTCGAGGGTGGCATACTGCCCGCCGGGAATGCTGTACCATGCAAGGATGGGAATCTGCGGCTTTGCCGTCTTGGGTTTCTTGGCTGTGGCCGTGCCTACGGTCAGAGCCACGGCCACAGCCATGATGAGTTGTAATGCTTTCATAAGTCTTTTTCGGTTTTTAATTACTGAATCTTCACACAAAGTTACATCATCATGCCGCCACCACAAAACACTTGGCATATTTTCATGCACAATGGTCAATTAACCATACATTACCCATACTTTCCGCCACGCCACTCCGTCCGCACAGCATCATCCACACCACCATAGCTTCCGTCAGCGGCAGACACTTCGGAAAAGCCAAACGCCGTGCGCCTCATCTATGATTACTGGGTAAGCTATCCACAAATCACTGAACAAATCAGCCACAAATCACTGAATAAAATACCCACAAATCACTGAACAAATCGGCTACAAATTACTGAATAAATCAGCTACAAATTACTGAATAAATAAGAAAATCCTTTGGTATTCAAGATAAAACCTATAACTTTGCGATTAATAATCTTAATAGTATGACAAAGTACAAACACCGCATTGCGGATAAACTGCTTAAACGCAAAATCCTTGGTAAAGGTGCAGTCCTTATCGAAGGCCCCAAATGGTGCGGTAAGACCACTACCGCCAAACAGTTGGCAAACAGCACACTGGATTTGGGCGACTCTGCCGTCTTGTCGCAAAGTGCCCAAATGATAGAACTCAGTCCAAAGACATTGCTTGAAGGCAATACCCCGCGCCTTATTGACGAATGGCAAGCACTTCCTCCAATATGGGACTGCATAAGAAGCGAAGTGGACAGAAGGGGCGAACCGTCACAATTCATTTTAACTGGATCTTCTGTATTGCCAGAGGCTGATGAGACAATACATAGCGGCACAGGACGTTTTGCCCATCTGAAAATGCGCCCCATGAGTCTGTACGAGTCGGAAGAGTCTACGGGCACAGTAAGCCTGAAAGACCTGTTTGACGGCAATGACTTTGAGCCACAAGCCAACGGGCTTGACGTGGAAACGCTCGCATTTCTTACCTGTCGTGGCGGATGGCCATGGGCTACAATCATACCAAAGGAAGTGGCCCTTGATCAAGCCGTTGACTATTACGACTCTGTCGTGAACTACGACATCCAACGAGTGGATAAGGTAAAACGGAGTGCAGAACGTGCTAAACGGCTGATGCGTTCCTACGCCCGCAACATCTCTCAGCAAGTATCATTTGCAACTATCCGAAAAGACATGCTTGCAAATGATGCCAATACTCTGGATGAAAACACCGTAGTAGACTACATCAAAGCCTTAAAAAAGCTATACGTCATTGAAGACCTTGCGGCATGGAACCCTAACATAAGAAGCAAGGCTGCCATACGCACAAGCGACACCCGTCATTTCGTAGACCCGAGTATCGGTACTGCCGCCCTCGGACTTGGTCCTAATGACTTGGTCAACGACTTGCAGACGTTCGGTCTTTTCTTTAAAAACCTCGTAGTGCGTGACCTGCGTGTATATGCCGAGGCCCTGGACGGCACGCTCTACCACTACCGCGACAGCAATGGACTGGAATGTGATGCCGTACTTCACCGCCGCAATGGCAGCTATGCATTGCTTGAAGTAAAGCTCGGCGGCACAGAACGCATTGAGGAAGGTGCTGCCAACCTCGTCTCCTTGGCCAACAAGATAGACACAGACAAGATGTCTGCACCATCATTCATGGCAGTAATCATCGGCGTAGGCCAATATGCTTACCGCAGAAATGATGGAGTGTACGTCATTCCGATAGGATGCCTTAAAGACTAAACGTATATCATCGGCAAGTCGATTCGCAAGAGCATTGCATCACCCCATAACACAGTCATGTTGTTTTCCATACGTACGGGAAGCAGAAGCGCCATGCTGACAGGAGCCATGCGGTGGTGGATGATGCTGAGTACACACGACAAACGAGCCGCGCCCCACAGCGAGTGGCGTGGGTGCTGTGGTCAGCATCCATGCCATACGCTGTGGGGCGCGGAGCATATATGTGCGGTGCGGAGGGATTAAGCCTCGCCCTTGCCTGTGCCGAACGGTGCTATGGTGCGGCCGCCCTCGGGCTGCTCTGCCTGCTTGGGAGCGGCGAGATTGATGGTGCCGAACTCCTTCTCGTAGCGCACGATGTTGTCCTGAAGGGCGAAGAGCAGACGCTTGGCGTGCTCGGGAGCCATCACTATGCGGCTGCCCACTTTCGGACGGTCGAGCCCGGGGAGAGCCTGTGCGAAGTCGAGGATGAAGTCTGACGTAGAGTGGGATATCATCACGAAGTTTGAGTATAATCCAAGTGCGAGCTCGGGGGTTATCTCCAAGGGGTAACCCTGCTGATTCTGATTGTCCATGTTGTTGAAGTTTTTATTATTTAGATATGTAAAATGTGATTTAGTGTCTGCAACAGATGCCGCACGCCGGCCGCTGTATGGCCGCATGCCGCGCATGCAGTATAGTGCAAAGTTAACATTTATTCTTCTAATAGGCAAGTATTGGGCTCGGAAAATTGACCGTCCGCCGCCACAGGCTGACGCGCTGGCGGCTCATTGGAAGCACGTCATCGGAGCACGCGCGGCGGCGGCGCCACACGGCCGCTGCCACACGCCATTGCGAAATGGGCCGTTTTAGGCTGCGAAACGGCCCATTTCGCAGCCTAAAACGGCCCATTTCACGACGCACTTCGACCTGTTTTGCAACGCACTGTATATCAACATGATACGCAAGCAATAACAGAACTCTTTGGGAAAGCCATATAAATACGACACCCCCGGCAATATGCCGAGGGTGAAGAGCGTCCGAGCCGCCCTAAGCGTGACACAGACCATTAAGAACAAAAATCCTTGCAGGCGGTGGAATTCGAATCCACTCATAAGGTGCTGGGCACCTCCTCCGTTCCGACATCATGCCTCTACCTGCAAAGACTATAAAGCAAGCCCCATGGCGAAGGACTCGAACCTTTCCTCCCACGAACGTACAGTTTGTTCCGACATACACTGTCATCTGCCATGGGGCGAAGCTGTTTGCCAATCCCGATTACGGTGCTACTCTGCAGCTTCTTATTCCAGAAAATTCAGCGTCTGCAGCTTCCGTCTTGCCAGCGGATGACCCTCACGGTAAGCCACACGGTAGTATTCCTTCGCCTTCTCCACATCCTGCTCCACGCCACGGCCAAACTCCAGAGCCTCACCCACACGATAGAAGGCGTATGGTATGCGGCAGCTCTCGTACAGCCTGTAAGCCTTGGCATAGTCGCGCGGCACGCCATTGGTGCCCTTGCGGTAGATGTCGGCGAGGTTTGACTTAGCGAGGTCATCGCCAAGCTCTGCCGCCTGACTGTAATACTTCACTGCACGCTGCATGTCTACACCTGTGCCTATGCCGTCGCAGAATATGATGCCGAGGCTGTTCAGTACATCCGGGTCGCTCATGCACTCATTGTCAGGCTCGTTGGCCTCTATGTAGAGCAAGTCCTTCACATAGTCCCACGTCCAGCCGTAGTCCTCTGGCTGGGCATCGGTATTTGTGACAAGCACGAACTTTCTCCTGTTCACGTCAGAGCCAAGCACTTTGTTATCGTTTTCTTCCATAGCCATTGTGTTTAAGTCGTATGTTATGTTCTCAGTTATCGTCACCCTCCTCATAGGCATTGGCCGCCTCCTGATGACTGTACCTTACCTCATCGGCAAGCCACTTAGGCGAGAGCACCTTCAGCCTACGGCCACGGCCTATTATGTAATCGCGGAAGTCTGTCGTTGGGCAAAGGTAATACTTAAAATCGGTATAGCCTTCGGTCTCGTGCAATTTTTCCTGGCTGCCGTGCAGGGCATGACCGTCAATGTCTTGTGCCTCACGCCCATAAGCCCTGAGCACGACACGCTCCGGCTTGGTACCGTCAAATACTACAGCCCCGAAATAGTCGGCGAAATAGTCCTTCGCACAGAAATCCTTGGGCAAGGCGAACTTAGCATCCGTCAACCTCAGCCATTTTACCTTGTCAAGGGCGAACAGCGAGAATGAAGGCACTACCCTGTCATGCACCTCTCGGCGCAGAAGTCCGAGCACGTACCAACGGCTGCGAAACATCTTAAGGCAGTAAGGCTCGATGACTACTACCGGCGTAGTGTCAAGGCCGTACTTATTATAGCCCATCTCCAGCTTCACGCCCTTCCTCATGCTTTCCATTACGATGTCAAGCAGATAGTCGGTGGGCGCATCCTCAAGCAGCACGCGCTCATGCAGCGACTTGCTCTCATGAATCCTGTTGCTTATGGTGAGAGTAGAAAGCATCCACGACTGGATGGTGTCATCCTCCAGCACATGCCCATTACTTATATAATAGGTGTTTCCCCTGGAGCGGTTGCACTCTATGTACACCCCGAACATGTCGGCGATAGCATCCCTGTGGCGGTTGAACGTGGAGCGTGCCATTTCCACACCGCCGCTCATCTCCGTCTCCACCCACTCCTCGTTGATGTCCTCAAACGTCACCTCTCCATACTCCTTGATGGTATCTATAAGCCAGATGTACGCCCTGAATAGTTCTGATGTTTTCATCTCCTGTCGTTTTTTCTTTACGGTGCAAAGTTAATGTATTGTTGTACCAAACCGTGGGACATCCGCCAAAAAATTGATATTGTGATATATAAAGGCAATGGTTATTTCCTCAAATAATTTGACAGTCACGAAGTTTTTGGCTATTTTTGCATAATACTATCGCATCATTAACAACAGGAATCTCATGGAGCAGCAAATTAAACGAGTACCATACGGAGTGTCCGACTTCAAGTCTGTCATCGAGCAGAACCAGTATTATGTAGACAAGACGATGTTCTTGCCTGAGTTGGAGAAGCAGCCTCGCAACCTCTTTTTGCTGCGCCCTCGTCGTTTTGGGAAGAGCTTATTTTTAAGTATGCTCAGTTATTACTATGACTGTAACCAGAAGGACAGGTTTGAGGAACTGTTCGGCGGCTTGTGGATTGGCAAGCACCCTACCGACTTGCAGGGGAAATACCAGGTGATGTTTCTTGACTTCTCGCAGATAACGGGCAAGATAGACATGCTGGAGGAGAGGTTCAACGCCTACATGAGCATAAACCTTGATGCCTTTGTACGCCAATATGCCAAATACTATCAAGAAGAAAAGGATAGAATATTATCTAAGACAGAATATGCCGACAAGCTACAGATGATATTTGATGCTGCCAAACGCAACGACTTCAAACTTTATCTCATCATTGATGAGTACGACAACTTCACAAACGTAGTACTCAACGAGCACGGCGAGAAGGTGTATCATGCCATAACACATGCCGATGGGTTCTACCGCGACGTGTTCAAGAAGTTCAAGGGAAACTTTGAGCGCATATTCATGATGGGCGTAAGCCCCGTAACGCTCGATGATGTGACAAGCGGCTACAACGTGGGGTGGAACATATCCATAAAGCCCGAGTTTGACGAGATGCTTGGATTCTCCACCAAGGATGTCGTAGACATGTTCACGTACTACAAGGAGATGGGAAGCATCCCTGCCGACAGCGACGTGGAGGCGATAGTGAGCGACATGAAGCCGTGGTACGACAACTACTGCTTTGCAAAAGAGGCATTGAAGAAAAACACAAGAATGTTCAACTGCGACATGGTGCTGTACTACCTCCGCAACTACATGGACTACGGACGCGCCCCAGAGCAGATGATAGACCCCAACACCAGAACTGACTACGGTAAGATGAAGAAGCTGCTGCAGTTTGACAAGCTGGACGGCGAGCGCCGGGGCATAATACACAAGATAGCGGAGGAGGGGCAGGTTGTGGCACAGCTCGAGCCGCAGTTCTCAGCCTACCAGATACCGAAGGCCGAGATATTCCCCAGTCTGCTGTTCTATTACGGCATGCTCACCATCAAGGGCACGCGTGGCTCGAAGCTCATCCTTGGCATACCGAACAACAACGTGCGCAAGCAGTACTATGGATACCTGGAGGAGGAGTACCAGGCGAAGTCATACGTAGACACCAACAGGCTCACCGACTACTACTACGACATGGCCTACGACGGTATATGGGAGGAAGGGCTCCGCTTCATGGCCGATGCCTACGCCAAGGTGTCGTCGGTGCGTGACGGCATAGAGTCGGAGCGCAACCTCCAGGGCTTCTTCATGGCGTACCTCAACCTCAACGACTACTACATCACGGCCCCCGAGCTGGAGCTGAGCCACGGCTACTGCGACTTCTTCCTACTGCCCGACCACACGCACTACGCCAGCAAGCACAGCTATATACTCGAGCTCAAGGTGATGTCAAGGAAAGAGTTTGACGAGGAGCTGGCCGGCGTGCTTGACGAGAGCGGCCGCCCCATGACGAAGGCCTGGAAGCAGTGGCGCGAGGGCGTGGAGCAGATAAAGCGTTACGCCGCCGCACCGAGAGTGGAGGCCCTGCGCCAAGGCACCACGCTGCACAGGATTATCATGCAGTTCAAGGGATGGGAGCTGGCACGGATAGAGGAAGTGTGACAGGACATAAGCATATATAATAAACTTTCTACAAAATGGCACGCGGAAAAGTATAGTTAAAAAGAAATGGTTTGAGAATTCACCAATCGGAAATTGAGAGTTAGAAGTGACTCCAACTCTTCCTTAAAACCAGTGATATTGTCAAAGAACCATTTTATGGCCCTTCGGAATTCTTCCTTGGTTCGGTAGAAT
>JALFIM010000103.1 GCA_022775985.1 Prevotella sp. | reverse complement strand
GCGTTTAAATATAAAATCAATACTGAACACTTAATAATGATTGTTATGAGGAATATATCATTGCTTTTTGTCTTTGTTATCGCCGCGTGTTTAGTGTGCTGCAACAACAAGAGCCAGCGGCCTGTGGCTGATACGGCATCTGCGCCAGAGAAAGACGCTGCCGACTCTACGGTGTATGGCGTGTGCGGTGAGGGTACGGCCATGCATACGCTCCAGATTGTCACAGATATGGGCGACACCATAGACTACTCACTCATAGGCGCCGACGATAAGGAGTCTGACGTGGTAGGAGGACTGATGTGCGGCGACCGCATGGCGGTAATGGGACGCGTGCAGGAAGGCGAGAATCTGGCAACGAAGGTGATAAACATATCATCTCTGACAGGGCATTGGACGAGCATAGACAAGAACTTCATAATAGAGGAGGGCGGCACGGTGTCGTCTAACGTCAAGGCCGAGACTAATCCGTGGACTAATTGGCGTATATTCAATGGCCGACTTATCCTCAACAGGGATACTTTCGATATCGTGACGCTCGGTGCCGACTCCCTTTCTCTGGAGAACAGACAGGGCATATTCGTGTTCAAACGCCAGTATGTCAAGAAATAACCCCGTGTCATGGAACCATTCAAAGTACATATATTAGGGTGCGGCAGCGCGTTGCCCACGCTGCGTCATAACCCCTCTTCGCAGGTCGTGGAGGTGCGGGGCAAGATGTTCATGGTAGACTGCGGTGAGGGTACACAGCTTCAGTTGCGCCGTGTTAAGGTCAGGTTTACTAAGGTGAGTGCCGTGTTCATCTCGCATCTGCATGGCGACCACTGCTTCGGGCTGATAGGCATGATATCAACGTTTGGCATGCTTGGACGCACAGCCGCCTTGCATATATATGCGTATAAAGACCTCAACGATATATTGCAGCGGCAGATAGAGTATTTCTGCAACGGACTGGAGTATGACATTGTGTTTCATGCTATTGACCCGACCAAGCATGCTGTGGTGTATGAGGACAAGAGCGTGATTGTGGAGACCGTGCCTCTGGTGCATCGTGTGCCTTGCTGTGGTTTCATATTCCGCGAGAAGCCCACGCTTCCGCATATCCGGCGCGATATGATAGACTGCTATGAGGTGCCTCTGTCACAGATTAACAATATCAAGAATGGGGCTGACTGGACTACACCAGACGGGCTGTTGATACCCAACAGCCGACTCACTGTGCCAGCCGACCGCCCACGGAGCTATGCTTATTGTAGTGACACGAAGTACTCGCCGGCATTGGCTGAGGCCGTGCTTGGCGTGGACTTGCTGTATCATGAGGCCACATACGACTCGTCTAATGAGGCACGGGCCAAACTGTATCATCACAGCACGGCGGCCCAGGCGGCTACGGTGGCCCGTGACGCGGGAGCACGGCGGCTCGTCATAGGGCATTTCAGCGCACGGTATGATGAGGAAAGGACGCTGTTGGCTGAGGCTAAGGCCATATTCCCCGATACGGTGCTTGCAAATGAGGGCGAAGTGTTTGATGTCTGACGCGGCAAACAGCGGACAGAGAATGCGGCAGCGGCTTGTATAAAATCCCTTTTATGGAGAGCTGAAAGACAGCATATCCTAAACAAGTGAAAATCTGTTAACGGATTGACTGTGGCGTGTTAAAAAAGGTAGTTGCGCCACTTGCGCCAAATCAGCTACTCGTTATTTTGCAATATAGAGTTTGCATTTATAGAAAATAATTATTACTTTTGCATTGTAAACCGCTGAGTATTTTTGGGGCGTGAATAGTGGCTTCCGTCACAATGTCATCTATGATGACGCGTCCCTTGCAGAGTGTCGGTATATTGCGCCTACCGCTGACCAACTCACGGCATTATGAGGTATGGCACAAACATGTTGAAGTAAGTCAATGGAAGCGTTTTTTAAGACACATGCCTATCTTGTGGAGCACACAAACGCACCAGTCAGAAGAGCCTTGATGGACGAGATAGACTGGGGCAGCAGGATGATTGGCATCAAAGGCACGCGTGGGGTGGGTAAGACCACATTCCTGCTCCAGTACGCTAAGGAACACTTCAGCGTGGGCGACCGCAAATGCCTGTATGTGAATATGAACAATTTCTACTTCCAGGGGCGCGGTATAGCCGATTTCGCTGCAGACTTCTATCGCCAGGGCGGACGGACGTTGCTTATCGACCAGGTGTTCAAACAGCCCAACTGGAAGTCGGAACTACGTAAGTGCTACGACGACATCTCTGGACTGAAGATAGTGTTTACGGGCTCAAGCGTGATGAGGCTTAAGGAGGAGTCGTCGGAACTCAGCGACATCGTGGACAGTTACAATCTGCGTGGATTCTCGTTTCGTGAATTTCTCAATCTACAGACCGGCAACAATTTCGCCCCTGTGTCACTCGATGACATACTCACGCATCATGAACAGATAGTCAAGGACATCCTGCCTGTTGTAAGCCCAGCCGAATACTTCCAGCAATATTTGCATCATGGTTTCTACCCGTTTTTCCTTGAGAACCGCAACTTCGACGAGAATCTGCTGAAGACGATGAACATGATGACGGAGGTAGACATACTGCTTATCAAACAAATAGAACTGAAGTATCTCACTAAAATAAAAAAACTCTTCTACCTGTTGGCCGTGGAGGGCCCTAAAGCCCCGAACATAAGCAACCTCGCGCAGGAAATAGAGACCAGCCGTGCCACCGTGATGAACTACATAAAGTATCTGGCCGATGCACGACTCATCAATATCATATATCCCGTAGGGGAGGAGTTTCCCAAGAAACCCTCCAAGGTGATAATGCACAACCCCAACCTGATGTATGCCATATATCCCATAGAGTACGGGCGGCAGGAGGTTATGGAAACGTTCTTCGTGAATGCCCTGTGGAAGGACCATACTGTAAACTATGGCGGCAAGGACTCATGCTACATAGTGGATGGCAGGCGTAAGTTCAGGGTCTGCCCGTCGGGAAGTGCGCATAAGGTGAGGTATAGTGCAGACACCATATATGCCAGATATGGCACGGAGGTGGGCAGTGGCAACCGTATACCGCTGTGGCTTTTCGGATTCGTATATTAATAATAACAAACCGCATACATTAACATTTTATTCATTTACAAAATGGCTAAAGAAAAAAAGTTTATCACTTGTGATGGTAATGAG
Source organism: Prevotella sp. (assembly GCA_022775985.1). Lineage (GTDB taxonomy): Bacteria > Bacteroidota > Bacteroidia > Bacteroidales > Bacteroidaceae > Prevotella. The sequence goes on along the minus strand of JALFIM010000103.1, from coordinate 5,220 downwards.
GCCGCCGCTCATGTGAGCTACATGTTCTCAGAGGTGGCTGCCATTTATCCTATCACTCCGTCGTCGCCGATGGCGGAACATGTTGACGAGTGGGCTGCCCGTGGACGCAAGAACATGTGGGGCCAGACCGTCAGCGTACAGGAAATGCAGTCAGAGGGCGGTGCGGCAGGAGCCGTGCATGGTTCGCTCCAGGCAGGTGCCCTTACCACGACATTCACTGCGTCGCAGGGACTGTTGCTCATGATTCCTAACATGTACAAGATTGCCGGTGAGATGCTGCCTTGCGTGTTCAATGTATCTGCGCGTACATTGGCATCACACTCTCTGTGTATCTTTGGCGACCATCAGGATGTGATGGCTTGCCGCCAGACAGGCTTCGCTATGTTCTGCTCAGGCTCTGTGCAGGAAGTGATGGACCTTTCTGCTGCTCCTCATCTTGCCACGCTCAAGACTGACATCCCGTTCATCAACTTCTTCGACGGATTCCGTACTTCTCATGAGTACCACAAGATAGAGATGATAGATCAGGAGGATGTGGCCAAACTCGTGGATCCTGAGGATATCAAGCGCTTCCGTGACCGTGCTCTTACTCCTGAGCATCCTGTAACACGCGGTACGGCTGAGAACCCAGAGACATTCTTCACTCACCGTGAGGCTTGCAACGCCGCTTACGATAAGGTGCCTGAGGTGGTGGAGCACTATCTGCAGGAGTTGGCCAAGATAACAGGCCGTGAGCACCACCTTTTCGACTACTACGGTGCAGAGAACGCAGAGCGTGTTATCATCCTCATGGGTTCTGCCACTGAGGCTGCTCGTGAGGCCATTGACTACCTCACGAAGCAGGGCGAGAAGGTAGGTATGGTGAGCGTACATCTCTACCGTCCGTTCAGCGTGAAGCATCTGCTCGCAGCAGTTCCCAAGACGGCCAAGAAGATTGCTGTCCTTGACCGTACTAAGGAGCCGGGTGCAGAAGGTGAGCCGCTCTACCTCGATGTGAAGAGCGCGTTCTATGACGTAGAGGACAAGCCCCTCATCGTAGGTGGCCGCTATGGTCTCGGTTCGAGCGACACTACTCCTGCCAAGATTATCGCTGTATTTGACAACCTCAAGCTCAATGAGCCCAAGAATCACTTTACAGTGGGTATCGTAGACGATGTGACATTCACGTCTCTGCCTGAAGTGGAGGAGATACCTATGGGTGGCGAGGGCATGTTCGAGGCCAAATTCTATGGACTCGGTGCTGATGGAACCGTGGGTGCCAATAAGAACTCTGTGAAGATTATCGGTGACAACACCAACAAGTACTGCCAGGCTTACTTCTCATACGACTCTAAGAAGTCGGGTGGCTTCACATGCTCTCACCTTCGTTTCGGCGACCATGAGATACATTCTACATACCTCGTTAATACTCCTAACTTCGTGGCTTGCCACGTACAGGCATATCTCCACATGTATGATGTGACACGTGGTCTGCAGAAGAACGGCACATTCCTGTTGAACACCATCTTTGACGGTCAGGAACTCGTTGACTTCATGCCCAATAAGGTGAAACGCTATTTCGCAAAAAACAACATCACCGTATATACCATCAATGCTACGAAGATAGCACAGGAGATAGGACTCGGCAACCGTACGAACACCATCCTGCAGTCAGCATTCTTCCGTATCACTGGTGTTATCCCCGTAGATCTCGCTGTAGAGCAGATGAAGAAGTTTATCGTGAAGTCTTATGGCAAGAAGGGTGAGGATGTCGTGAACAAGAACTACCAGGCTGTAGACCGTGGCGATGAGTACAAGAAGCTCGCTGTGGATCCTGAGTGGGAAAATCTTCCCGATGATGCTGTGAAGGAGGATGACGCACCCGCTTTCGTAAAGGAGCTTGTGCGTCCTATCAATGCTCAGAGCGGTGACCTTCTCAAGGTGTCTGACTTCGTAAAGCATGGCACCGTAGACGGCACATGGCAGGTAGGAACTGCTGCTTATGAGAAGCGTGGCGTAGAGGCTTTCGTTCCTGCATGGAACCCCGACAACTGTATACAGTGCAACAAGTGCTCGTTCGTATGTCCTCACGCTGCAATCCGTCCGTTCGTCCTGACCGATGAGGAGAATGCTGGTTTCACTGGCAAGACCATCGATGTGCTCGCTCCTAAGGCACTGAAGGGTATGCACTTCGTTATTGAGACGAGCGTGCTCGACTGTCTCGGATGCGGCAACTGTGCCGATGTATGTCCCGGTAAGAAGGGCGAGAAGGCCCTCACCATGGTTCCCTTCGTGGCTGGCGAGCAGGAGGCTAATGACGAGGCTGCCCGTTGGGAGTATCTCGTAAAGAACGTGAAGAGCAAGCAGGATCTTGTAGACATCAAGCAGAGTGCCAAGAACTCTCAGTTCGCACAGCCGCTGTTTGAGTTCTCTGGTGCATGCTCTGGTTGCGGTGAGACTCCTTATGTGAAGCTCGTATCGCAGCTCTTCGGCGACCGTCAGATGATAGCCAATGCTACTGGATGCTCTTCTATATACTCTGCATCTATCCCGTCGACTCCTTACACCACCAACGACAAGGGTCAGGGCCCAGCCTTCGACAACTCCCTGTTTGAGGACTTCTGCGAGTTTGGTATGGGTATGGTACTTGGTAACAAGAAGATGAAGGAGCGTGTAGAGGTTCTTCTTGGTGAGGTTATCGCCAATGATGCTGCTCCCGAGGCTTACAAGGAGGCTGCCCGTGAGTGGATTGCCGGCAAGGATGATGCTGAGGCATCTAAAGCTGCTGCTGCCAAGCTCAAGCCGTTTATTGCCGAGGGCGCTGCCAAAGGTTGCGAGACCTGCAAGGAGCTCAAGACTCTCGATCACTATCTCGTTAAGCGCAGCCAGTGGATTATCGGTGGCGATGGTGCTTCTTATGATATAGGTTACGGAGGTCTCGACCACGTGATAGCAAGTGGTGAGGATGTCAACATCCTCGTGCTTGATACTGAGGTGTACTCTAACACTGGAGGTCAGTCATCCAAGTCTACTCCTCTTGGTGCCATTGCCCAGTTTGCCGCACGTGGAAAGCGTGTACGCAAGAAAGACCTTGGTATGATGGCTACCAACTATGGCTACGTATATGTAGCTCAGGTGGCTATGGGTGCTGACAACGCACAGTGCCTCAAGGCTATCCGTGAGGCTGAGGCTTATCCCGGTCCGTCGGTTGTCATCGCATACGCTCCGTGTATCAACCATGGTCTGAAGATTAAGGGTGGCATGGGACGCAGCCAGGCTGAGGAGGCCCGCGCCGTTGCATGTGGCTACTGGCACCTGTGGCGGTTCAACCCGGAGCTGGCAAAAGAGGGTAAGAACCCGTTTACGCTCGACTCTAAAGAGCCAGACTGGAGTCTGTTCCAGGACTACCTCATGCATGAGGTTCGCTTCATGTCGGTAAAGAAGGCTTATCCTGCAGAGGCTGACGAGCTGTTCGCTGCTACACAGAAGATGGCAGAGATACGCTATCGCAGCTATGTACGCAAGACCAAGGAGGACTGGAGCGACGAGGCAGAGGCTTAACCTCTGGGTGCGTTGACCTCAGTCTATGAGGCAATAATACAAATCATACGGGAGGAATGTCTGGATTGGGCATTCCTCCCGTTTTTTTCACTGTATTCTGAAAATGATATGGTTTTGTCTGTTGCTGTCTGCTAAAACTCTTTTGAGTTATTGCTATTGGGAATAGCAGACTGCTATATATTGGTCAAAGCGTTTGGTAGATACAGGTGTAAGACACAAAAGCCCGACTGAGCCTGATATATGGCTCGGTCGGGCTTGTCGTAACTTATGATAGCTTATGGCTATTATCTGCGTGTGTCAGCGTACTTGGGGAGATGCTCCTGTGTTGCCGTCAGTGCCAGTAGAGTGATGCTTCTTCGCTTTCTTGGCGGGTTTACCCGTAGGTTTGGTGGCAGCTTTACGCGTGGCCTTGTAGCCAGCTTTGGCGAGTGCGTCTGTGAGGTGGCTCTTGGTGGTTTTGTCAGCATCATAGCTCACGGTCACGGTCTGCGTGGGTATGTCGGTGTCTATGCTCTTCACTCCCTTCTCGAAGCGCAGCGCGTTTTTTATCTTGTTCTCACAGCCCTCGCAGTGCATCTGTGGGGTAGTGGTGAGAGTGAGGGTCTTTATATCCTTTGCGATGGTGGTGACGGTGCACAGCAGTGCCGCCGTAAGTGTGATGATAGTCTTTTTCATATTTCTATAGTTTGTGTTTTTAAAAATTCTTTCTAAAGTGATGTTTTGATATTCATATTGGTGGAGTGTGTGTGACTGGGTAGCCGTCACACACTCTTGGGAAAGTGGAAAAGGACTTGATAATCAGGTGTGCTTGCCAATGTTGATCCTTATGCCCACGTACCCCATGGCCCTGCTTATGGGACCCCATGTAAGCGTGGGGTCGAAGCGCGTGCCCCAAGGGTTGGCGGCATCTACGATGGCGGCGTGTTGCCGCTTGCCAGTGAGGTTCTCTCCACCTATGTACACGGAGAAGTGCTTGAACCACCGTGTGACTTGAGCACTGAGCTGCTCGTAGGGCTTGAAGCGCGGCTGCCACAGAGGTGTGCCGTCGGTGGATGTGGCAGGAGTGGGCATGAGTCCGCCACCGCATAGTTGCAGTGTGACATCGGCTTGCCACAGTCCTAATGGTGTTTTGTACGATGCTGACAGGAGGCCCTTGTAACGGCTTGTAAGTGGTACTTCGCGCAGCATGCCTCCCAGTACGGCCCGTACTATGCTGCGGCGGTAGGCGGCGATGACCGTCATGCCCTTGAGTGGTTGGTACGATGCGTCTACTTGCAGCGTATGTGAGTAGCTGCGTCCCATTACATTACCTATGACGATGGTCGTGGGCGACTGCTCGTAGTCGGCCATGAGTTGTGAGCCGAAGCGTGTGTAGTAGTACTCGGCACCGAGGCGTAGCGTCTCACCGAACAGTGGAATGTCGGAGGTGGCGCTGATGCCGTAGTTCCATGCACTCTCCTGCCGTATATCGTCTGCTAATACCAACCGTCGGCCGCTTGCCAAGAGGTGGCTCATCTCTGACAGAGCGTGTGGGGTGCGGTAGCCCTTACCAGCGGATATGCGCAGAGTGAGTAGGTCTATTGGTTGCCACCTTATGTGTAGACGTGGCGTGACGAATGTGCCGTAGAGGGTACTGTGGTCGGCACGAAGTCCTGCCATGAGGGTAAGGCGAGGGTCTGC
>JALFIM010000120.1 GCA_022775985.1 Prevotella sp. | reverse complement strand
GGCCAGCGCCAGAGGGTGAGCATTGCACGCGCCATACTCAAGAACCCGCCCATACTCATACTCGACGAGGCCACGTCGGCACTCGACACCGAGAGCGAGTGGCTCGTGCAGGATGCCCTTGAGCGGCTGATGAATACGCGCACCACCGTGGCCATAGCCCACCGTCTGAGCACCATCAAGAATGCCGACGAGATATGCGTGATGCACGAGGGGCGCATAGTGGAGCGCGGCACGCACGAGCAGTTGCTCGCCGCTGGCGGCTATTACAAGAAGTTGCACGACATGCAGGCGTGACCTCGGGCATCATCGCCAGTGCATGCCGGCCACTGTCGAGGGACTGTATAAGTTAATGATGAAAAGTATTATTGGGTCAAGAATTAGAATCCAAGTAGAGTGCTTTGACCAAAGGTTTGCCCTAAGTGTGAGAATACGAAAAGAGCTGACTGTCTCGGGAGCCGTGCGCGGGGCCGTCGTGGCCTCTGCTGCTCGCCGGTACAGTCAGCTCGAAAACTATGAAAAACCTTTTTTCTTTCTGCGGTACGCCCTGCCTCACGGCAGAAGCGGCCTGTTTAGTGAGTTATACTCTGGATATCCCTTAGGCTTATCCTGCCTTTTATGTTTACAATTCTCAATACGTTGTTCTCGGTGTTGACGAGTGCGAACTCGTTGGTTCCACCCGACAGCTGCTTCATGTATATGACGGTGTGGCTGTCGCTGTCGTTGAGTTTCATCACCTCCTCGTAGCCGTCGCGTGAGTATATGGCACTCGCGTTCTGCTTTATGCCCCCTATCATCGACGGACGCTCGCACGTCAGTATGCTGATGTTGTCGAGTTTCTGGGCTATGCTGCCTATATCCACGCCACCTGTTTTCATCTGTGGCATGATGCTGAGCATCGACTTCGACACGTAGACGGTGGTCACGCCATGTGTGTTGTCGTATTTGCTGAACAGCTCGGCCTGTGCGTGCATGCTGAGGCATGCCATCATTACGGCTATGACCGTGAAAATGCGTTTCATAATACTATAGTTATATCTTGATGTTTAAAACAATGCTTGCCGTGGTGTCACTTGCGGTCTATCTCGTCGAGGCCCTTGTTTATGCTGTTGGAGAACAGCAGCAGTGCACGCTGTGTCTCGGCATACGCGTCGCGCGGGTCGGTGTAGGTGTCGCGCTTCGGCGTGGCTGCCACGTCCTTGGTGTCGCCCGCGGTGAACCATGCGGTGGCTCCTGCCACCAGCACCAGTGCTATGGCGGCGGCGCTGGTGAGCCTTACGAGCGTGCGCCGGGTATGGCGTGTGGAGATGTGCTCCACGGCTGCCCAGCCGTCTATGCTCCGTGAGAGCCGATGCTGCAGGCCGTCGGCCGCCGGCGTTGCCCCTGCGAGGGCGAGAAACATCTGTCGCTCGCCCTCGAGAGCCTCGTCGCAGCACGAGGACGCGAAATACTGTCGCAGCATCTGCTCCTCAGCCTCGGACGTCTGCCCGTCGTAAAACCGCACGAGCAAGTCTTCTATTTTATGAGTTGATATTGTCATCATCTGTGAAGTCTGTCTTATATCGTTGTCGTTATGGTCTGTGCGTTGCCGCTATGCGTGCCGCCTCTCGCCGCTGATGCGCGTGAAGGCGTCGCGTACCTTGTGGCGTGCGCGGCTCAGGTGCACCCGTATGTTCACCAGCGTGAGCTGCGTGAGGCGTGCTATCTCCTCGTAGCTGCGCCCCTCTATGTCGCGCATGGTGATGATGGTGCGCGAGGGCTCGGGCAGTGTGGCTATGATGTCGGTTATGCGGCGTGCGCTGTCGGCGTTCTCCGTGTCGCGCATGAGGTCGGTGCCGGAGTCGAGCCGTGCCGCCCTGTCGGTGTCGCCGTCGGTGAGTATGCGGTTGCGCCGCTGCTGGTCTATGAACGTGTTGCGCAGCATGGTGGTGGCGAATGACGACGGCGTGGTCACCTTGTCGCAGCCGTCGCGCATAGTCCACAGCTTCAGGAAGGTGTCCTGCACGAGGTCTTCGGCCGACTGTCTGTTGCCGGTGAGCCTCATGGCCGCGGCGAACAGCCGCTGGCTCAGTGGCAGGAAAGTTTTCTTGAATAGGCTTGTGTCCATCTTGTAGTGGTGCGCGGGGCGGCCCTTGTCAGGGCGGCTTGCATATATATAGACGCAGGCTCGCCGCAGTTGTTACAGCCGTGTGCGGCTTTTTTTGCCGTGGCGGCGTTTTTTCAGTGGCGCGCCGGGGCATCAGTGGCCGTGCGGCATGATGTTGCGCGGGTGGTGGGAGAGTATGGCCTGGCGCAGCGACTCATTGCTTATGTGCGTGTATATCTGCGTGGTGGCTATGCTCTCGTGGCCGAGCATGGCCCGTATGGCACGCAGGTCGGCGCCGCCGCGCAGCAGCTCGGTGGCGAAGGAGTGGCGCAGCGTGTGCGGCGATATGGTCTTGGTGATGCCCGCGGCGGCGGCCTGGCGCTTCACCATTATCAGTATCATGGTGCGCGTGAGGTGCGCCCCGCGGCGGTTGAGGAATACGTAGTCGTCCTCGCCGGGCTTTATGCGCATGAGGTTGCGGTCGAGGAACCACAGGCGCAGCTCCCTCACGGCGGCCGCCGACACGGGCACGAGGCGTTCCTTGCTGCCCTTGCCGCTCACGCGCAGGTAGCCGTCGTCGAGGTACAGCGCCGACATGCGCAGCCCCACGAGCTCGCTCACGCGCAGTCCGCACGAGAAGAGCACCTCTATGATGGCCTTGTTGCGCTGCCCCTCCCACCGCGAGAGGTCTATGCTCTGCTCCATGCGGTCTATCTCCTGCAGCGAGAGCACCTCGGGCAGGTGCTCGCCCAGCGACGGCCACTCCAGCAGCTCGGTGGGGTCGTCGCTGATGTAGCCGTCGATGACGAGGTAGCGGAAGAACGAGCGCACGCCGCTGAGCACGCGTGCCTGCGACTTGGGCGTGATGCCCTGGTCGTGGAGCGACGCGGCGAACTGCTGCAGGTGCTCCAGCCTCACGCCGGCGGGGCTGAGGCCGTGGCTGCGGAGGAACGCCTCAAGGTGCGCCAGGTCGTTGCGGTATGCCTCTATGGTGTTGGCCGAGAGGTTGCGCTCGAGCCGCAGGTGCAGTATGTAGCCGCGCACCATGGGCCCGAGCGTGGTGTCGCAGGGCGGCGTGGCGGAGGTATGGTCGGTATGTGTCATGGGATGATGTGTGTATGACGTGGCGGCACTCGCCGCCTGATGCAAAAATAGCAAAAATCCGCCGAAAAGCCACTTTCTGCGCCCCATAATGCCCGTATCACGAATATTATTATTACTTTTGAACTGCGTAACGGCCGCCGCGCCGCCCCACGCGCCAACCACATCACGACACATGAGCACCACGAACCCACACACCGACGAGGCCCTCGATGCCTACATCCTCAGCCACAGCGACCCTGAGGGCGACTACCTGCACCGCCTCTACCGGGCCACCAACATACACACCATACACGGCCGCATGGCCAGCGGACACCTCCAGGGGCGGCTGCTGAAGATGCTCGTGCGCATGCTGCGGCCGCGCAGCATACTCGAGGTGGGCACGTTCAGCGGCTACAGCGCCATCTGCCTGGCCGAGGGGCTCGACGAGGGCGGCATGGTGTACACCTTCGAGATAAACGACGAGCAGGAGGACTTCACACGCCCGTGGATAGAGCAGTCGGCCGTGGCCGACAAGATACGCTTCATCATAGGCGACGCCGTGACCGAGGCCCCGAAGCTCGGCATCACGTTC
>JALFIM010000110.1 GCA_022775985.1 Prevotella sp. | reverse complement strand
CTTTCTGCCTGTTGCCGTCTTTATACCATTCCTCACCATTTTCACGCTCTATTTTGGGATAAGACGAGGGACTATTCATTGCCGCTTTTTACGCCAAACGCCACAACTGATGCACTCACCGAGGCCGTGTCTCAGTACTGGTCGGCATCATCGTCGTCGTCAAAGCCGAACATCGCGGGATCGACAAAAGCGTCAAGGGCGCGGCGTTCCTTCTTGGTGGGACGGCCGGTACCGCGTGCGCGGTCTACGAAACCACTGATACGGCTCATCTCAAGGAGCTCATACTGCTTCGGATCAGTGACGTTCTCATACACCTCGGGGATGAGTTTGGCCCCTACACGCTGCTCTATGGGCTTGAGTATCCTGAACGAATAAGTGATGGGAGGCTTCTTGACGCTCACCACCTCACCAGCTTTCACCAGATGGCTCGGCTTCATGTTCATGCCGCCCTTCGTCACCCTGCCGTTCTTGCAGGCATCGGCCGCAAGGCTACGCGTCTTGAATATGCGTGCGGCCCATAGCCACTTGTCTATACGTGCCTCTTCTGTCATATAGTATATTGTGTGTTTGCCTTACTTCTTACCGAGCTTGTTGTACTGGTTCATGGTTATGTCTATGCCAGCAAGCACGAAACTCTTGATTACATCCACGGCCGTATCTATGGCCGGCTGCAGCTCAGTCATATCATCGGCACTGTACTTTCCGAGCACCCAGTCTATCTGTCCGCCGCGTGGGAAGTCGTTGCCGATACCCATCCGCAGCCGAGCGTACTGCTGGCCGATGAGCTGTTGTATGTGCCCGAGGCCGTTATGGCCTCCATTGCTGCCATTGCCTTTCAGGCGGAATGCACCGAGTGGCAGTGACAAGTCGTCTACAACGACGAGCAACCGTGTCTGGTCTATGTTCTCCTTGTTGAGCCAGTAGCGCACCGCATTGCCGCTGAGGTTCATAAATGTGGTAGGCTTCAGCAGCAGCACCTTACGGCCCTTGAGCGAGGTCTCGGCCACGAAACCGTAGCGGCGGTCGTCAAACGCAGCACCGACAGAACGGGCGAAGGCATCGAGAACCATGAAACCTGTGTTGTGACGGGTAGACTCATACTCGTCACCAGGGTTGCCAAGCCCCACTATAAGGTATTTATCCATGTATTATCAGGATTGATGATGTTGATATATACTAAAAAAGACCGGCTCGGAAAATGTACTGACCGACTGTGCCAACCATCATTATGCAGCACCGCCGTGTCCTCGCCGCCACGATATCGGGGCGGTGTCATTTTCTGAACCGGTCGTCATTATATGTCCGCTGGCATCTCAAGCGAGTCCAGCGACACTCATACAGCTTTCTTGCTCATTAAGCATTGTCGGCCGAAGCGGCAGCAGACATTGCGGCACGAGTCATCTTGATAGAGCATACGATGACATCCTTGCCAGTAGCAAGCTCCAGACCCTCAAAGCTGAGCTCGCCAACCTTGATGCTCTTGCCAATCTTCAGGGCAGTAACATCGATGTCGAGGTGCTCAGGAATCTGCTGGTAAGGAGCAGTAACGTTGATCTTACGGATAGACAGGTTCATGCGGCCACCATCGCGAACACCCTGTGCCAGACCCACGAGCTTAACGGGGATACCGATAGTGATGGGCTTCTGGTCGTTCACCTCAAGGAAGTCTACGTGCAGCAGAGCGTCCGTAACGGGATGGAACTGAAGCTCCTTCATGATGGCAGTGTGGCTCTCACCGTCGATGATGAGGTTGATAACGTAGATGTGGGGAGTGTAAACCACCTTGCGGAGCTCCGTCATGGGCACTGCGAATGCCAGTGCTACGGGCTTGCCGTCAGCCATAGCCTCACCGTAGAGGTTGCAGGGTACGAGACCTTCTTTTCTCAATGCTTTAGAAGCTTTCTTTCCAAGGGCAGTGCGCTTCTGACCTGTAACATTAATCTCTTTCATAATGTGTTACTCTAAATTAAGTTGATGAATATTATACATGCCTTAATTCGCCATCACACGAGAAACAATTCTTCATGATGTGCTCATAAAAGCGGTACAAAGTTACTCATTTTCCGCTAATTGTGCAAAGTTTCTATTAAAAAACGCTTAAACGCCATCCTTTTTCTTGTCAGAATCCATATTTTTGCCTAAATTTGCATTGCATTATTAATGAACACAAATTATTAGAGAATGATTAATCGTGAATTGATAAGAATTAAGATAGTGCAATTGACCTATGCTTACTATCAGAACGGCAACAAGAACATGGACAACGCCGAGAAGGAGCTCCTTTTCAGCCTGTCTAAAGCCTATGATTTGTACAATTATCTGTTGGAACTCATAGTTGCCGTGACACAAGAGGAGCAGCGCAGGGTAGACATCAATACCAAGCGTGCGCTGCGCGAGGGCACAGAGGCGCCCTCTACGAAATTCGCGTACAACAAGTTCGCGATGCAGCTTGAGGAGAACAAGATGCTCAACACATTCATCGAGAACCAGAAACAGACCTGGGAGAACGACATCGAGTTCATACGCAAGGTGTGCAACATGATAGAAAGCAGCCAGATATATGCCGACTACATGGCAGATACCGACGATTCCTACGAGGCAGACCGCGAGGTATGGCGCAAGCTGTACAAGACTTTCATACAGGAGAACACCGACCTCGACGCCATACTTGAGGAGAAGAGCCTCTACTGGAATGACGACAAGGAGGTCGTAGACACCTTCGTGCTGAAGACCATCAAGCGTTTCGACCCGAAAAACAAAAGCAAGCAGGAGCTGCTTCCCGAATACAAGGACGAGGAGGACAAGGACTTCGCACGCAAACTCTTCCGCGCCACCATACTCAACGCCGATCAGTACCAGCGCTATATGAGCGAGACCTCGCGCAATTGGGACTTCTCACGTCTCGCATACATGGACGTGGTGATAATGCAGATAGCCATTGCCGAGATGCTCACCTTCCCCAACATCCCAGTCAGCGTGACCATCAACGAGTACGTGGAGCTTGCAAAAGCCTACTCTACACCACGCAGCGGAGGCTACATCAACGGCATGCTCGATGCCATCGCACGCTTCCTCATAGGCACAGGCAAGATGTTCAAGTCAATGGCAGAGCCGCGCTCCAAGAAGACAAAGACCGACGATGCCGAGCCCAACGGTAGTGAGGGCAACGATGAGGAGGCACAGGCAGCGGCCGGGGAGCCCGCGACAGAGACCCCTAAGGCACAGACAGCACCCGAGGAGGAGCCACAGCCAGTGAAACGCCGTCCCGGTCGCCCGCGCAAGAATCCCCTCTAATACAGACTGCAGTGCCACGCGCCACGGACTCAACGGCCTCGCGGCGCGTCCATGAGTCATGGCGGCACAGCATGCAATGGGCTTCGCGCCACCTGCGACACACAGACATTACAAACAACAAACAACAAGAATATGAACACAATGATTTTGTCCGCACAGGCCCAACAGGGCGGCGGCTACTCCATGCTGATTATGATGGTCGCTATATTCGCCATCATGTGGTTCTTCATGATACGCCCTCAGCAGAAGAAGCAGAAAGAGATACGCAAGTTCCAGAACTCCCTTGACCAGGGCATGAAGGTCGTGACGGGCGGTGGCATATACGGCACCGTAAAGCGCGTAAACCTCACTGATAACACCTTAGACCTCGAGATAGCACACGGCGTAGTCATCACCGTAGACAAGTCGTGCGTATATGCCGACATGAGCTCACAGGCTCCCAAGGCATAACGGGCCATACCGCCAGGCAACATAAGCAGACAAACACACAGTCCTTAATATGAGCATTCAGCTATTGCGGATATACAAAGGCATCAGAAACTCCTTGTTCAGTCAGATGAACAAGCAGTTTCTGATTTTTTTGTTCTTCCTCATGCTCAGTGGCGTGTTCTGGCTGATGATGACTCTCAACGAGACCACCGAGCAGGAGGTGTGCATACCCGTCCGCCTCGTGGGTGTACCGAAGAACTGTGTGATAACAACCGAGATAAGCGACACGCTGAAAGTCACGATGCGCGACAAGGGGTACACCATAGCCGCGTATCTCTACGGCGACCGCATATCTCCGATACAGATACAGTTCGCCAACTACGCCAACAGGCAGAAGGGCCATGGCACCATCAGCCAGGCCGACCTTCAGAAACTCGTGTACCAGAAGTTGAGCCAGTCTACGAAGATAACGGCCATAAAGCCCGACCGGCTGGAGTTCTACTTCAACTACGGCAAGTCAAAGGAGGTGCCCGTAAGGCTCGCTGGGTCGGTGGTGCCAGCCAAGAGCTTCTACCTCGCACGCACGCGGTTCACCCCCGACAAGGTGACGATATACGCCAGCAAGCGTCTGCTCGACAGCATATCCTACGTCAGCACTCAGCACCTGCGCATCGTCAACTTCAACGACACCGTAGTTCGGGACATCGACATGGAGAAGATAAAGGGCGTGAAGATAGTGCCGTCAAGAGTCACCGTGACGCTCTACCCCGACATCCTCACCGAGGAGACCGTGGAGGTACCGATACGCGCCATCAACATGCCCGTGGGCAAAGTGCTGCGCACCTTCCCGTCCAGAGTGAAGGTAAGGTTCACCGTAGGTGCGAGCATGTTCAGGCGCGTGAAGCCAGAGCAGTTTATCGTGGCGGCCGACTACAACGACATGGCGGCCAACCCTGCTCCGAAATGCAAGCTGACGCTGCGTGCCGTGCCGCACAGCGTGCGCAATGCCAAGCTCGACATGCAGACCGTAGACTACATCATAGAACAGCAATAGCCACGCATCATGAGAATAGCCATAACAGGAGGCATAGGCAGCGGCAAGTCGTTCGTATGCCGCAAGCTGGGCGAGCGCGGCATCAGCGTGTACGACTGCGACAGCGCCGCTAAGCGTCTCATGCGCTCATCACCGTACATACGCAGTGCCCTGTGCCGCCTCGTGGGCGATGACGTGTACTCTGGCGACATGCTCCAGAAGCGCGTGCTCGCCACATTCCTGCTCGCCTCCGACAGCAACCGCATAGCCGTCAACGACATAGTACACCCTGCCGTAGCGGCCGACTTCGTGGCATCGGGTCTCACATGGCTCGAGAGCGCGATACTCTTCGACAGCGGATTCGACAAGCGCGTGGCCTTCGACCACACCGTATGCGTCTGCGCCCCGCTCCACACGCGCATAGCCCGTGTGATGGCACGCGACGGCATATCACGCGCCAAGGCCCTCGAGTGGATAGGACAGCAGCTCCCGCAAGCCGACATGGCAAGCCGTTGCGACTACGTGATACACAACGACGGCACGTCAGACCTCGACAGTCAGATAGACGACATGTTGGCATCGCTGCTCAAATGAGAACATAAACACATTATTTATTATAAAAAGCAATTTAGAAGAAAATGGAAACAATCCTCTCTATTGCCGGCAAACCAGGACTCTACAAACTGGTTTCACGCGGCAAAATGAACCTTATCGTTGAGTCTATCGACCAGACACACCGCCGTCAGCCCGCCTTCGCGTCTGACCGTGTGACGAGCCTCGCAGATATAGCCATGTACACCGACGCTGAGGACGTGCCCCTGTGGCAGGTGCTCAAGAACCTCGGCGACAAGGAGCAGTCCAAAGAGTGCTCGCTCAACTACAAGAAGTGCTCCGCCCAGGAGCTTCACGACTTCTTCGCAGAGGTGCTCCCCGACTACGACCGTGAGCGCGTACACGACAGCGACATCAAGAAGCTCATACAGTGGTACAACATACTCGTGAGCAACGGCATCACCGACTTCGAGACCACTCTCGCCCCGACACAGGGCGACAACGTAGACGACCGCAAAGACTCTGAGGAGTAACCTCACAGCATAAAGTGCTTGAACGTCATGCCCCGCGCCCCTGCGCGACATGACCTCAAGCACTTTTTTGTTTTCGCACAGGCCACAAACGCATACGGCACAAGCCATGTGCATGTCTCGCACAGGACATGAGAACATTCGGCACAAGCCACGTGTATGCCTTGCCACACGCCCTGCGACACTACCTTCCTACGACAATGAAATTCATATCAGCCATAGACTCATTCAAGGGATGCCTCACATCAGCCGAGGCCGGCTATGCAGCATGCGCGGCCATCAGCCACACATGCAAGGCGGCCTCATGCCGTGCGCTCACCGTGTCGGACGGCGGCGAGGGCATGCTTGAGGCTTTCAGCCAAGCACTCGGGGCACAGCACGTGAGCACTACCGTCAGCGACCCACTCGGCCGCAGCACCACTGCCCGCTATGCCACCGTAGCCGACACCGCCATCATAGAGACAGCGCAAGCCTGTGGCATGGCACTGCTGCGGCCCGACGAGCTAAGTCCGCTCACGGCCACGACGCGTGGTGTGGGCGAGCTGATAACTGACGCTTTCGGCCGTGGATGCCGACACTTCATCATAGGGCTCGGCGGAAGTGCCACCAGCGATGCCGGCATGGGCATGCTCCGCGCCATAGCCGAGACCGCAAGCCCCACACGCGGCATCTACGGCATAGGCTCCACGCAGCTCGCAGGGTGCAGGTTCACGCTCATAAGCGATGTCACCAACCCCCTCTTCGGCCCCAGCGGAGCCGCGCATGTGTTCGCAAGGCAGAAAGGAGCGTCACCGACCGACATAGAGGAGCTCGACAGACGCGCCCGCAAGATAGCCGCCGAAGCCTCTGCCGCGCTGCAACGCGACATGGCATCGCACCCCGGCGCAGGAGCCGCCGGCGGACTCGGCTACGCCTTCATGCAGTTTCTCGGGGCCGAATGCCGCCCGGGAGCCGACTATCTGCTCGACCTGCTCCACTTCGACAGCATGATTGATGCCGACACCACAGTCATCACGGGCGAGGGACACGCCGACCGACAGACGCTCATGGGCAAGCTGCCGTACCGCATAATGCGCCGCGCCGCGCTGAGAGGGGCCGCCACATGGCTCATAGCGGGCGGCATAAGCGACGCGCGGAGCCTCACCGAGGCCGGATTCGCGCTCACGGCCGCCATAACGCCTCCCGGCATGCCGCTCAGCGAGGCCATGGACAAGCCTACGGCCATAGGCAACATACAGTCAACGATAACCAGATTAATAATTGAAAACTATCCAAACGCAACATGAAAAAGAAACGCATCATCTACATCACAGCCGCCACCGTGGCCGTACTGGCCATACTGCTGGCCGGCCTGAGCCTCTACTTACTCAACTACTCGCTGTCGTCGGCCAACTGCAACCGCGACTGGAAGGCACGCCTCGACGGCTACTACCGCGAGACACCGCGCATACAGGGATGGATAGACAGCCTTCAGGCTGCCAAGGCCATACGCGACACGTTCATCGTGATGCCCAACGGCGAACGCCAGCACGCCATATTCGTGCGCTCGCCGAAGGCCGAGGGCCGCACGGCCGTAGTGGTACACGGCTACTGCGACAACTGCTACGGACAGTTCGACATATCGAGCATCTACAACAAATGGCTCGGCTACAACATACTCCTGCCCGACCTGCACGGACACGGCAGGAGCGACGGCGCCGACATACAGATGGGCTGGAAGGACCGTCTCGACATACTGCACTGGGCCGAGGTGGCAGAGCGCATGTTCCGCACGCCCGGCCATCAGTCACAGATAGTGCTCCACGGCGTGTCGATGGGTGCCGCCACGGTGATGTGCGTGTCGGGAGAGCAGACTCCGCCATACATCAAGTGCTTCGTGGAGGACTGCGGCTACACCAGCGTATGGGACGAGTTCCACCACGAGAACACCAAGCGGTTCGGCCTCCCCGACTTCCCCATCATGTACGCGGCATCTGCCGTGTGCAAGCTGAAGTACGGCTGGTCGTTCGGTGAGGCATCGCCGCTCAGTCAGGTGGCCAAGTGCCGCAAGCCCATGATGTTCATCCACGGCGCTGCCGACAACTTCGTGCCCACGGCCATGGTACACAGGTTGTACGCCGCCAAGCCCGGCATCAAGGAGCTGTGGATAGCTCCCGGGAGCGGACATGCCGTATCATACCGCGAGCATCAGGAAGAGTACGGCGAACGCGTGATGAGATTCGTCACGAAGTACATACGCTGACGCACCGCCACCACGCACCGCCGGCACACTCCCCGGGCCCGGCATGCGCAGCCGTCTGACACACACTCACGGCCGCGCGTGCCGGCTCAGAGCAGCAGCTTGCCCACTATCTTCCTCGTATGGCCCTCGCCTATGAGCGGCGCATGGGCCTCACCGGGAAAGAACACGCAGAACTCTCCCGGATGCACGGCTATGAGCGTCTGCGGACGCACGTCATAGAACGCTATGTCACGTGCCTCGTCAAACGGCTCCATGCTGCCCACCGCTATGTCGGCAAGCGGCATCCAGCCTATACGCTCGCTCATGGTGAGCGGTATCACCACGTCTATGTAGCGGCGATGCACCTCCATGCGCCTCTGCTCCAAAGGCTGAAGCTCGGCCTCATCGAGGTTGAGCACCACCTTGTCGCCATCTACGGCGATGCGCGACGGCGGCACGCCCGAGAAGTCGTGCGACAACACATATTCCCACAGCACCCTCATTCCGGGATGCAGACCGTAGTATCTCTCACGGTCGTTGATACTTGCCAAAATCATAATACCTCAGTTTTTCAGATTACAGGCCATTACGCCCGCACAAAATTACACATTTGCCGTCACCGCAGCAAGCACGCGGCCATATTGTCAGCATACGCAGACAATATGACACACTGCGCGGAATGGTATCATAATTGCACTTAGGCTGTCAGAAAAAGTAACAATTAAAAGACAAAACAAGGAGGTCAACAATATGACAGCTATTTACAGAAACTCATGGATACCAGACGTTTTCAACGACTTTTTGAATACGGACAACATGCCCAAGGCCAACGCCACGGCACCAGCCATCAACGTGCTTGAGACCGCTGATGAGTACATCGTGGAGCTCGCTGCTCCCGGCATGCACAAGGGCGACTTCGAGATAAACATCGATGAGGACGGAGACCTGCGCATAAAGATGGAGAAGAAGAACACCGACAACGTCGACAACAAGAAGGCGCACTACCTGCGCCGTGAGTTTGCCTACTCACACTTCGAGCAGACTCTCATCCTGCCCGACGATGTAGACAAGGCTAAAATCTCCGCGAAAGTGGAGGACGGAGTGCTCACCGTGAACCTTCCGAAGGTGAACAAGGAGGAGAAGAAGGTGAGCCGCCACATAGAGATAGGCTGACGCCAAGCGGCCTAAGCGTCAAGAGAAAGCACAGGAAGTAAGTCTGCACTTGGCGCACTGATACACCCCATGACATGACTCTAAAACTGATATAAAGGTGTTACTAAATATATATTTGTGTGATTGTTAAGGTTTTTTGAAATCCCCGTATGCGTGAGCATGCGGGGATATTTTTTGTTGTGGCCTCACGTCATAGGGCACATTCACCGTCTACCGCGCCGCTATCAGCACGCGCTCATAACGATTTGATACACAATGCGTTGCAAAACGGCCCATTTCGCAGTGTAAAACGGCCCATTTCACAGTGCAAAATGGCCCATTTCGCAACGTAAAACGGCCCATTTCGCAATGCTAATCTCCAAGTGTCGCTCTCAAGTCGCCCAGCACCTGCGATGCCATCTCCCATGTACACTCATCACGGCTGGCTGCCATGCGCGTGAGTCCGTGGTATGCCTGTTGCAGCACAGTGTCGCCATCAGGGTGGTCAAAGACCTGCCTCAGCGTGTGGTGCCCTTCGGCCAGCAGTATGTCGCAATACAATGATGCCGCCTGATAGGTGTCGCCCTCTTGCTCATACCTAATGGCCCGGCTCAGCAGCTCTGCCTGTCTCTTCTCCCGTGTCATGTCAATGTTGTATTCCACCGAAACTTCTTGGCCGTCCTTCATCTTTCATCAAGTCATCTATCATGCCACCAAGATCTTCGCCGATCTGCTCGCCCTGCTCCCTGGTATCAGTCACGTTTTTCCAATACTCTATGGCCACATACACGCCACACACCACACATCCACCAATGACATAACGCCAGATGCTGTCGGGCCATGACACGTGCCAAAAGGTTTGGGTGACAAATACCGTTTCCATACAGATGAGCGCAAGGAGTCCAATGGTCAAAATCACATACCCCAGCCACCGACGGAACGGCTTGTCATAGTAATCGTCCGATACGGCGGTGTAACAAAGTATGACACCGTATATAAACATGGCTATAACCAACGCTAACAGTCCCTTGGTAATGTATTGGCCTACTGTAAGCCGCTCATAGAACGAAGAGGCTATAGGCTCCGCCTCCTCAAAGCCAGGGGTACGTTTTCTAAAGAACAGGAATGTGATGTCAGTGTCACTCACATAACGATAACTGCGCACATACCATACATCGCCGTTCTGCAACGTAAACCGATAGTCACACACCGCATCGTAAGGTTTGCCATCAGGCACCGCCTGGACAGACACACTGTCTGCAGCAGCTACCCACGATGCCCAATTGCTGTCTGGCTTACTAAGACACGCCTTCTTATTTATCGTAATGCTGTCACCCCAATGATAGCGCACTACCTCACAAAGCATGGATGTATGCGGATTGCATACGTTGTAGCTCACGGCATTGTCGGAGCAATTCGTTTCAGACCGCTCTATCACGGTACCGTCAGGAAAGTCTACATGCACCACCTTGTCCTCAAAAGGAGTGGACGCGCTGATGATGCCGCACCCTAACAAGCAGCACAACAACATGGCCATCCGTCTTTTCAGCGAGACGCATCCCGACGACACCGCGACAGTCTGTCGCAGCATTCGCGCACAACCGCCAAGCGGCGATGTGAGCAGTTTGTCATTAATCGTTTTCATATAAAGCTATTGTTTTGATTTATGATATACTTCCTACACACAGACGGCATGACACCAGCTCGCGCCACTCATCCCATCCGACATCACGTGAGGCACGGCGCACACAGTACGCACGGAACATTGTATTTACAGGTTTAAGGCATATCTGACCTTACTGTCAATGCAAAAGTACAAAAAAAAGGCCAACCACATGCCCTTTTCCTATTTTTTAATCCACCACGACAGACAAGCCCACCATTCCAGCCAGTCCTGCTCCCCGCGAAGCCATATCTCCCACAGCTGTCGGCCATAGCCATACGGCGATTTCAGCACAAGCTGCATACGCACAGATACATTCATCCCCGTTTTTTACCACAACAGGCTTATAATTCGGAAATTTTATATAAATTTGTAGGCAGAAACGTGCGCCCCGCACCATGCGTGGCAACACCCACGCAAGGCTTGCACACGCACCCGTCACACGGAATACATAAATTACTACATAAGAAACAGTATGGACATAACCGAAAGATTTCTCAACTACACCAAGTACGACACACAGTCGAGCGAGGACTCGCAGACCGTGCCGAGTACATCCAAGCAACTGCTGTTTGCCGAATATCTGAAAAAGGAACTCGAGGCAGAGGGACTCAGCGACGTGGAGATGGACGACAAGGGCTACATCTACGCCACGCTGAAAGCCAACACCAAGAAAGACATTCCCACCATAGGCTTCATATCGCACTACGACACATCACCCGACTGCAGCGGCGCCGGCATCAAGGCACGCATAGTAAAGGCATACGACGGCGGCGACATAGTGCTGTCGGAAGGCATAGTGTCATCGCCCGGCAAGTTTCCCGAGCTGAAGGCCCACGTCGGCGAGGACCTCATCGTGACCGACGGGCACACACTGCTCGGAGCCGACGACAAGGCCGGCATAGCCGAGATAGTACAGGCCATGTGCTGGCTGCGCGACCATGACGAGGTGAAGCACGGCGACATACGCGTGGCCTTCAACCCCGACGAGGAGATAGGCATGGGCGCACACCACTTCGACGTGGAGAAGTTCGGCTGCGACTGGGCCTACACCATGGACGGCGGTGACCTCGGCGACCTGGAATACGAGAACTTCAACGCCGCTTCGGCCAAGATACACATCAAGGGAGTGAGCGTGCATCCGGGCTATGCCAAGGGCAAGATGGTCAACGCCAACCGCCTGGCCGCTGAGTTCGCGGCCATGATGCCCGCCGACCAGACACCCGAGACGACTGAGGGCTACGAGGGTTTCTTCCACTTGCTGGGCATACAGTCAAACATAGAGAACGCCACGCTGTCGTACATCATACGCGACCACGACCGCGAACGCTTCGAGGACCGCAAGGACTTCGTGGAGCACTGCGTGGAGAAGATGAACGAGAAGTACGGCGACGGCACCGTGAGCGCCGACATCAAGGACCAGTACTACAACATGTAGGAGAAGATAGACCCCAACATGCACGTCATAGACATCGTAGTGAAAGCCATGTCGGAGTGCGGAGTACCGCCAAAGGTGGAGCCGATACGCGGCGGCACCGACGGCGCACAGCTCTCGTTCAAAGGTCTGCCCTGCCCCAACATCTTCGCAGGAGGCGTAAACTTCCACGGCCCCTATGAGTTTGTCAGCATACAGGTCATGGAGAAAGCCATGCAGGTGGTGGTGAAGATATGTGAGATAACGGCACACTTCAACGACTGAGCACAGCACGAAGGATGCGGCCGTCATAGCCAAGGCTACTCACGCCTTGAGCCGAGAGCTGCCCGAAAGGCGGCAAGGCCTCATCCTGCTTAAATAAACATCATAATGCGGTGGCACCACTATGGCCACCCCCTAACGACACAGGCGCGGCCCCTACGGCACGCGCCCGACATAATACAATGGCACAAAAGAAATTCATGTACCCAGCAGAATGGGTGAAACAGAAACCTTACAAAGTGGTCGACTCCATCGACATATACTACACCGGCATAGCCAACAAGATACGCGCCATACTGAAGGAGACGCGCCTTGACACGCTGTTCGCCGACGAGCAGAACCTCAAGGTGGCGGTGATGAGCATCGCCGGATGGTTTGAGGACGTGATATCGCAGAACGGCATCTGGCAGGCTTTCACCACAGAGTGCGAGCGACGCTACGGCGCACGCCTGCCTTTCTTCAGCATAGGGGCCGACTACTACCCGGATGAGATAAACAAGGAGGACATACAGTACCTCCTGTGGCACAATCTGCAGGTGGTACACCGCCTTGAGCGCATCATATACCCCCTCAGCCCGGTGATAGACATCACGGCAGACATGATATACGACATGCTCAACGAGGAGTACGAGACGGCTCCCGAGAACGAGCGTCTGCACGAGTTCATATACGGCCATGAGGGCTACGTCACCAATTACGACCACTATGTGTCTGTGGCACTGTGGCTGCACTACCAGAGCTTCTTCAACGTGGAGAACTACGATGAGTTCATAGCCGTGCGCAACCGCTCGCTTGAGAATGTCAACCCTGCCGACGTGGAGAGGCAGACTCTCGCCATGGGATTCTACGTCACGCTGATGCTCAACGGCACACACTCTCCGCTCGCGCTCACCACGCCTCAGTGGATGGCCCGTATAGCCGACGGCCACAAGCACCTGGCAGAGTGGAAGAAGGTGGAGGTGCGCAAGGCATCGTGCTATCTGGTGGAGAGTATCGCCGATGATGGCAACGTGACGCTGAAAGACCTCTGCGCCAAGGGCAAGGTGAAGATATCGGCAGAGGACTTGGGACTGGGCATACCCACAGTGCAAGTGGGCCGCACCACCGTCATCTGCGAGTTCCTGAAGTTCGGCAACGCATACACGCGCATAGGTTCCATAGCCGAGAACGTGCTCGATGAGAACGTGCAGCGGTACATAGACACCGAGAAGGCCAAGCGAGACAAGAGCGAGCAGAAGCGGATATACGACGAGTTCGTAAGTGCTACCGGAGGCAAGTACGTGAAGTTCTTCACCTCCAAGGAGGAGGCCGAGCACTTCCTCACCGACAATCTCGGCTATGCTTTCGCCGAAGGCGTGAAGCTGCCCGACATGGAGACACAGCACGGAGTGATGCTCATGGTGTCGCCCGAGACAGGTCTCACGTTCCAGCCCGGCTTCATGGAGTGCCTCAAATGCGATGACAACCCTGCCTACGACAAGGCCAAGGCCGAGAAGAACTCACTGCCTGTGATAGCACGCGCCAATGCCATACCCTACGATGTGATGTGCCGCATGCAGGACGACGGCATGTGGGCAGATGCCACTGTGCCTGGATGCGAGGATCCCGAGGAGGGACGGCGCATGGCACAGGGCAACCTGCAGTTCCTCACCGACTACTACTACCGTAAGTACCGCGACATGGCAACCGCCTGACGCTGCCGCGCACTGATACTGATAAGACGCGTTCGCCCCCTTGGATTCCTGGGTATGTGAGAAATACACTGCTTCCCACATACCCAGAACTCCAAGGGGGCGAATTATATATACACATGGCCGCAACACCCTGACGCACGGGTGTCGGCGGCGTGTCTGTACGTCAGACAATCATATCATCATATCAGCGGCATGCCTAAAGCCCTGCACTCACGGCGCATGTCATCGGGCCAGATACTGGCCTGTATCTCACCGATGTGCGCCTTGTGGAGCATCACCATGCAGAGGCGGCTCTGCCCTATGCCGCCACCGATGCTCAGAGGCAGCCTGTCGTTGAGCAACTGCTGGTGGAAGTACAGCTTCTCGCGGTTTTCCTTGCCTTCGGCCTTTAGCTGCCGCAGCAGAGCGTCCTTGTCTACACGTATGCCCATTGACGACAGCTCGAACGACCTGCCGAGCACAGGGTACCATATCAGTATGTCGCCGTTGAGACCGGCAAGTCCGTTCTCGGCCACCGTAGACCAGTCGTCATAGTCGGGGGCACGTCCGTCGTGCTTCTTGCCGTCGCTCAGCTTGCTGCCTATGCCTATCACGAACACCGCCCCGTACTTCTCGCAGATGGCATCCTCGCGCTCCTTCGGAGTCTTGTCGGGGTACATCTGCAGCAGTTCCTCGCTGTGTATGAAGTGTATGTCCTGCGGCAGGAACGGCTTGATGGATGGATATGTCTCGCACGTGAGGTACTCAGTGCGCAGTATGGCGGCATATATGCGCCTCACTATGTTCTTGAGATATGCCAGAGTGCGCTGGTCACGGGTGATGACGGCCTCCCAGTCCCACTGGTCTACGTACAGCGAGTGGAGGTTGTCAAGTTCCTCATCGGCGCGTATGGCGTTCATGTCGGTGTAGATGCCGTAGCCTGACTCTATGCCGTACTCGGCAAGTGTCAGCCGTTTCCACTTGGCCAGCGAGTGCACCACCTCGGCCTTAGCATCGCCAAGGTCTTTTATCGGGAACGTGACGGGGCGCTCCACTCCATTGAGGTCGTCATTGATGCCGAGCCCCTGAAGCACGAAAAGCGGAGCGGTGACGCGCCGCAGACGCAGCTCCGTGGAGAGGTTCTGCTGGAAGAATTCCTTGATGAGCTTTATGCCCTGTTCGGTCTGTTTGGTGTCGAGTATGGCTTTGTAGCCTTGCGGCTTTATCAGTGTGCTCATATATTATATGTGTATTTAAAGTTTTTGCGATGTGGCCATGCCGTAGCACAGGTGCATCACTTATGTATGTTGATATTCTTTCTGGCGTGTTGATGTTCTTTCTGACGTGCGATGCAGTGGAAATGACACAGGGCTACCTTATGAAGCAGGACGTGCCGTCACACCGCATGAACACGATTGCAAAGTTAATAATAATATTTTGTTTTGCAACCACAACTTCCTTAAAATAACTCAAAATGTTACTTATTCAACACAATTGCTTACTATTTGTAGAATCACCAACCATTCGTACCGATGATAAGCACTGCCATATCCATGTAGCACGGCAGCCACGACAGCCACGTAACGCCCTCTCAATGGCCTTTCTATACCCACTCAATGGCTTTTCCATACCCTCTCAATGGTATCTAAATACCCTCTCAACAGCTTTTCAGCACACTCTCAACATCTTTTAAACGCCATTTCAACACCGTCTCAATGCTCTTTTCACATAGCAAGCCGTACAGACGGCTGACGAAAATGTCTTGATAATTTGTGTATTTCGTTTTTTTTCTATACTTTTGCAAAACAATAATTCATGGTTCCGTAGCTTAGCTGAATAGAGCGTCAGATTCCGGTTCTGAAGGTCCTGGGTTTGAATCCCAGCGGAATCACAACAAAGAGGTGCAGCAAACGCTGTGCCTCTTTTTACTTTTTATAAGGGCGGAAAGACTTGGTTGAGAAAAAGTTCTGAAGGTCCTGGGGTTGAATCCCAGCGGAATCACAACAAAGAGGTACAGCAAACGCTGTGCCTCTTTTTGCTTTTTAAAAGAGCAGAAAGACTTGGTTGAGAAAAAGTCCTGAAGGTCCTGGGTTTGAATCCCAGCGGAATCACAACAAAGAGGTGCAGCAAACGCTGTGCCTCTTTTTGCTTTTTATAGTCAAACAGAAGTGGTTTAAGAAAATTTCAAGGCCCCATGTGATGGATAAAGGATATATATTCTCATTCTATTTTTGCTTGACTATAAAAGAGCGGAAAGACTTGGTTGAGAAAAAGTCCTGAAAGGTCTGGGGTTGACTCCCAGCGGAATCACCAACAAAAAGGAGTATCAACGATGGCACTCCTCTTTTATTTTAAAGCCGCAAGCCTTGGGCGAGAAAACGTGATTCCGAAAGTCCTTTGGTTGAATCCAAACATGGAATCACCTACACATTTCAATTCAAGCATTTAAACAAGAGATAGATTTTTCTTTATACTCCCAAATCACTTACCTTTGACTATAACCTGATATAAACGAAAATCACAACCGATAAGTCGTCTTGACTCCACGAATGAAGCCATCAAAGCCTTGCGGACAATCTGTCTTGCATATTATCACGCCATTGTTCCAAACCGTCATCACATAGTAATTGGTCTCTGTCTCTATTATCTCAAACAACCTATTGTATTGAAACTTTGACCTACTCATGTCTCCATTAACCGACAACACGAAATAGGTGCCATAAAAGCACAATTCATAAGGAGCGTCTTTTGTCAATGTATTCTTATTGTAAGCCTCCCTTGCTTTCCTGTCGGTGGAAGTGTGAAGGTTCCAATTCACGTAGCCCAATACAAGAAGCGTTATTATGGATGATATCGGAAACGCGTGGTGAGATGTGTAAGATGCCACATCTGATGCCACGACTCCACACCATATCAATAAAGACACGGCATAGCATGTATAATGCTGTCTTTTAAGATGGTACCTGCTCGACAGTATGTATTTGTTATAACGCAGGAACTCATCCAATGTGTACTGGCTCTTGATAGTATAGAGGGGCTGCTCCATAATGACGACTGTTTAAGACTTACGCTTGCAAAGTTAAGCATTTTACCAGACCCTACCAATAGATATCAAGCATAAAATCGTGCCATCAGGACTTCTCACAACAGATACATATACTATATAGTAATGTGGAGGATAGACAAAAATAGTGTAACTTTGCATCCATGGAGACAATAGCACTCATTATTGGATATATATTCGTGGTGATAGAGTTTGTAGGCGTGATTGTAGGAGGGCCGATATTTATCGTGGCTTTCCTGATAACCGTGTTCTGCTGCATCACGGGCAAGAAGCTGCCGTGGGACAAGCGATAGCCCCACGGCTTGCAGCCCATGTCACTTCCGCAGCCTCACCTTCACCCAAGTGAAGTCGGGCCACTCCGTCTTTGGGTTCCATACGTTAGTGTAGATATACACCCTCTTGCGCGACAATTTACGCACCGGCTTGAAGTCCATTCCCTTATCA
>JALFIM010000098.1 GCA_022775985.1 Prevotella sp. | reverse complement strand
GTGCCGCCAGTGGTGGTGTAGGAGTGGCTGAAGGTCACGGTGTCGCAGTCGGAGCCGTCGTTCCAGTTTATCACTATGTCCTTGCCCTCCACGTTCTCGTCGCCCTTGAACTCGCCGAAGAACATCACGAAGTTGCGCGTGCCCGTCGGGGCGTAGAGCCTCAGGCCGAGCGGCAGGGTGATGTCGGCGCGTGACGGGGTGTAGGTGGTGTCGAGGCGGTACGCCTGTCCCTCGTACAGCGCCACGATGCTGTCGCGTGCCACGGTGGAGGCGTTCTTCAGGTCGAGCAGGTTCTGCCCGTCGGGGCTGAGCACCCGCATCTGTATGGTGTAGGGACTGGTGCCGTAGCCGCCGTGCGGCTGGTCGGGGTCGTCGTCGCTGCCGCAGCTCGCGAGGGTGAACGCCGATGCTGCCGTCACGGCTATTGCCGCAGCGGCGAGGGTGCGTGAGATGATGTCGGTTTTCATTTTCATTGCTTTGTTATGTTGTGGTATGTTGCAGTGTGCCGCACGCGTGGGCTGCCGCCGTGCCGTGTGGCTGACATATAAACGCGGCACGGTGCGTAATATTGCATGGCGCGTGCCGTGTGACGTGCCGCGTGTGGTGTATGGCGCGTGCTGCGTGGGCCGTGTGCGGCCTGTGGCTACTGCTTGCGCATGTCCTTGTACGCTACGCCCACCACGATGCGCCCTGCGGCGTAGGGGGCTATGTCGTACTGGTTGAACACGAAGCGTGCGCTGTCGCGGCCGTACACCACGGTAGGTGGTATGTACGGCTCCACGCCGCTGAACACGCCTATGTCCCTCAGCGCGGCTATGTCTTTCTTGCCGAAGTGGCGTGCCACGCCCTCGGTTATGCGGCCAATGGTGAGCTGGCGGTCTATGCTGCCGGCCACGTCGGCGAGCGTGAGCGTGCGCATGCTCCTCGGGTCGTAGCCGAAGGCGGTGAAGGTGGTCTGCCCGTGCGCTCCGCCCATGAAGTCGTACCGCTCGGCGGTGTACGTGGCCACGCTGTCGCTGCAGGACACAAGGCCCGTGGACAGTATGAGCTGGTAGCTGCACGCGGCCGCGCTGGCTCCCTCGGCGAGCATCATGGTGGCCTCGCTGCGGTAGTTGTCGATGTATGCCTTGACGAAGGCCCTGACGGCCGTGGGCACGTCGTCGGTGGCCTTGGGGGTGAAGTACTCGCACCGGAGCATGCCCTTCACCGAGTCGTTGAGGGCGCAGGGCGCGGCCGTCTGTGCGTATATCACGCTGAGCTGTATGCGGCAGCTCACGGAATCGGCCGAGTCGGTGGGCGCGGCCGTGGTGTCTATCTTCAGCGTGGCTGTCTCTGTGGGCGCGGCCGGTGCCGTGCCCTCTGTGCCCTTCTTGTTGCCGCATGCCGTCATTATGGCGACGGCAGCGAGCGCTGTGGCGATGATTGCTCTCATAGTGTGTGGGTATTTGTTGGTGTCATGATGCGGTGCGTGCGGTCATACGTACTCGCCGAAGTCGGTGAGGCGCATGTCTCCCTTGCGCAGCAGCGTGTCGTGGAAGGCGAGCGCGGCCCTCATTGACTGCGGCTCGTGGCCTCGCGGCGCCAGGCGCAGGTAGTCGCGCAGCAGCGGGCGGTAGTCGGGGTGTGCGCAGTGCTCTATTATCTCGTGTGCTCGGCGGAGCGGCCCCTTGCCGCGCAGGTCGGCCACGCCCTGCTCGGTCACTATCACGTCTACGTCGTGCTCGGTGGAGTCTACGTGGCAGCACATGGGCACGATGGCGCTTATGCGGCCGTCCTTGGCCGTGGACGGGGTGTAGAATATGCTTATGGAGCCGTTGCGCTCGTAGTCGCACGACCCTCCTATGCCGTTCATCAGGCTGGAGCCGCAGATGTGGCTGGAGTTCTCGTTGCCGTAGATGTCGCACTCCACGGCGGTGTTCATGGCTATCACCCCGAAGCGGCGTATCAGCTCGGGCGAGTTGGAGAGCTCGCTGGGCCTCAGCGTGAGGTGCTGCTCGAAGAAGTCGATGTTCTGGTACACGTGCTGCACGCACTCGTTGGTGCATGTCATGGCGGCGGCCGATGCCTGCGATATCTTGCCCTTCTCGATGAGCTCCACCACGGCGTCCTGCACCACCTCGCTGAACACCTCCATGGGCGGCAGCCCCTCGCACATGCCTATG
>JALFIM010000071.1 GCA_022775985.1 Prevotella sp. | reverse complement strand
GTGCATTAAAAAATGTCTATCTTCTCGTCTTTAAGCCGTATTTGTAACAAATCGGCATATTCTTGTGCCGAATCGAGATAGCGTGTGACACAATTCATCGCTGCATGGCGCATGGTAGCATCACCGCTGCGCATGGTCTCGACACACGCTGAGGCCAGTCTGACAGACATCTCCTCATCAAGCCGATAGCCACGGGATATGAGCCGTGACAACAAGTGGAAGGCGCACAACATGCTCTTCTGATCGTCAGCGAAGAGCATCTTCCTGGCGACAGCTCTGGCACATGGAGCATTCTGCAATAGGTTGAATACGAGCATCTCCGTCTGCTCTTGGTTTACACACTCGCCCACCCATCTGCAAGCGGTGTCCTCATCGCACTCCTCAGGCGGCATCAGCATGGTGGCGAGAAGCCGGCACTCACGCACGTCACTGCCCCATAAGGCTGTGGCCAAGTCCTTGTCCTTGTCATATTCAGCCGCCATCTCACGCAGATGCGGCAATGTGATACCCCAGTTTATCTTGTAGTCAATACCCTTATCACGCATAGACTGTGCTGCGACTCCATTCATATAGAGCCGAAACGACTGTTTTATCTTTCTTACTTTTTCTTCCGTATTCATGTGGTTATAGATGTTAGAGAGTGGCATATTCTCTGGAATAGCGCAACATCTGGTCACTGTATTTCTCTGTGTAGTCTACATTCACGTCAGTCACTTCCCCACTCTCATTTCTCACTATGGTCAGTCTTGGATTGATGAACCCCTTGTATGGAGCTATACCCAAGCGGCTGTAACGCTCGTGTACCTCTGCCAGCAGACCCTCATCAACACGGACTGCGTATTTCTCCACGAGCCGTCTTGCCGCCTCATAGTCTCCCTCGCTCTTGATGCGCTGTATCTCTGCCAGCAATTTGGCAAATGCCGCGCGTAGACCTACATAGTCGGAGATACGCAGATACGTCTTTTCATCATGACGGATGAGCGAAGCGACTCCTGTGGTATTGTCAATAACCCAATGGGCTATAAGGGCTCTGTTGCGCATGTGGGCCTCCTCTATGTTATGCCCCGGGGTGATACGGCGCAACTGTGTCAGCAGTCCGTTGAGCATATATGTATAATACTGCGCCTTGTAGGCATCGCCGTCAGGCACGAGCCCGAGCTCCATGAGCTTAGCATCTGCTATATAATACAGTCCGAACAAGTCGGCTCTTGCCTCCTCTATTGTGTCGGCATACGACTTCAAGGCATCTGGCAACACGCCTGGCAGGAGCTGCCCGCTGCCATGTCCGAGGCACTCATGCAAGTCGGTATGCAAGTCGTCACACACATCTCCGTACTTACGGATAAGGCTTATCATGGAACTGTCATCCACGAACTCATCAAGGAAACCGTTGCCTTCCGCAGCTTTATTATAAGCCTCGGTAAGGTTTCCAATGGTTATACTCTTAGAACCATGCGCAGCACGTATCCAGTCGGCATTCGGAAGGTTTATGCCTATCGCCGACGAAGGGTACTCATCACCACCAAGCATGGCAGCACACACCACATTGGCCGTCACGCCCCTTACTTCCTTCTTCTTGAAACGAGGGTCTACTGGAGAGTGATCCTCAAACCACTGTGCGTTCTCGCATATCCTCGCTGTACGCGAGTTGGCTTCCACATCCTTGTATGTGACAATTCCTTCCCATGAGCCCTTGATGCCGAGAGGGTCGCCATACACTTCTATGAAACCGTTTATGAAGTCTATGAGCCCATCCTTTTCCGACAGCCACTCTATGGAATAGCTGTCAAAATCGCGCACATCGCCTGACTCATAATATCTAATAAGCAGACCTATTACATTCTGTTGCAGTTCGTTCTCAGCATATTCGGATGCCTTTCTAAGCCAAAACACTATGTGCCTTATGGCTTCTCCATAGCATCCATCAGCCTTCCACACCTGCTCATATATGCGTCCATCATGCTTTACGAGTTTTGTATTAAGACCATACGATGGTGGGCAGTCATCGGCCTTGTCGCTCATGGCCGCATAAAAATGCTCCACTTCAGCCTGACTCACATTCTCATAATAGTTGCATGCCGACGACTTCACAATGTCTACGCCATCGGTCTTATCCACCCGTTTTGGAAGAATCTCGGGATTAAAAATCACAGGTACTATCTCATCACAGAGGTCTTTCACTGTCTGTCCTTGCTTCAGCGGCAGACAGGCCACGTCAATACTCATCAAAGCCTGACGCAGGAAATTCTCCGAGAACTCAGGTATGAATTTGTCACATCCATAGTGATGGTAAATGCCATTGGAGAACCAGACGCGTTTAAGGTATTCCGTCATGGCATTGAAATCCGTGCTTTCCCTATCGCCTTTGTAGCTTATGTATATTGCCTCAAGCGTTTTTCGTATCTTCAAGTTATACTTGCCGAACTGGTCGGTAGTGATGTCACGCCCGAACAGGGTAGCCTTGGCAAGGCAATACACGTACAACTTCTTTTTCAAAGGGAGCCGCTCGAAATCTTTAAGACGGTACCTAAGCATCTGCACATCGGCAAACGATTCCTCGCAATAACTAAACGGGTTGTTCATATAGAATCAAAGTAAATGAATAGCATTGAATATTTTAATTATCGCCCGACCTGACAGAGCATTGGCGGCGATACTCCGTAGGGGTCATCCTGCACATACGCTGAAACGCATTTATGAAACATTGACGATTGCTGAATCCCACCATATCGTAGATATCCTGTATGCTCAACTGCTCACATCTCGGATCGGCGAGCAGAGACATGGCATCCTCTATCCGCAGCTTGTTCACGAAAGACGTGAAATTGGCATGGAATTTCAGTTGCATCGTTATGGATACATATCGTGTATTGGTGCCCAGTTCCTTGGCTATGCCCTTGGCCGTCACGTCCTTATCACGGAATCGCCTATTCACTATAAGCAGTTCCGCTATTCTACGGCTGAGTTCCTCAGCCTTTTCGGGGTTGAGGATATTCAGATACGGAGGATTCAGTTTCACTCTCAGGTGTTGCCGTTCCATAGGACGGCCCCTGCGGCAGCGTGGTTTTATCATTGCGTCAGCATCATCCTTTCGTGGTTCTGCTTGAGATGAGTTGCCCGTCACCGACTTCACGCCTTGGCCAGAATACTGCGTATGCTCAGATGAAGCCCCACCCGTAATATTATCAGATAAATGCTTTTCCATAACGTCAATGACGATAACATTACAATGACTTACACTCTTTCTCCCAAGCAGCGGCAACAGCGTCTGACGGCATTCTCCAATCACCACGTGGACTGAGCGACACACTTCCTACCTTAGGCCCATCGGGCATACAGGAGCGTTTGAATTGCTGCGCGAAGAATCTATGCACAAACGTAGACAGCCATTTCTTTATAGTCTGTTTGTCATACGATGCACCGAATGCGTGCTGCGCAAGCATGAATATCTTGGATGGGGTGAAGCCGAATCGCAAGAAATAATACAGGAAGAAATCATGGAGTTCGTACGGGCCTACCAAATCCTCCGTTTTCTGCTTGATAGTACCATCAGCCTTAGCTGGTATAAGCTCAGGGCTTATCGGAGTGTCAAGGATATCCATCAGCGTGGCCTTCGACTGCTCATCCACATCGGTCACAGCCACATAGTTGACGAGATGCCGAATCAACGTCTTGGGAATACTTCCATTCACATTATACATAGACATGTGGTCTCCATTATAAGTGGCCCATCCGAGAGCCAACTCACTCAAGTCGCCGGTGCCTATAACAAGTCCACCAACCTGATTGCTGATGTCCATCAATATCTGCGTGCGTTCCCGGGCCTGTCCATTCTCATACGTCACGTCATGCACGTTGATGTCGTGTCCTATATCCTCGAAATGCTGTGTGACGCTCTTGCAGATGCTTATCTCACGAATCGTGACCCCGAGCGACTTCATCAATGACACGGCATTGTTGTAAGTGCGGTCTGTGGTACCAAACCCCGGCATCGTAACGCCTACGATACCCTTGCGGTCTAATTGCAGTTTGTCGAATGTCTTTACGCACACAAGCAATGCAAGTGTAGAGTCAAGGCCGCCGCTTATACCCACTACGACATGTCCGCAATGAGTGTGAACGAGTCTTTTCGCAAGTCCTGCAGTCTGAATGTTCAGTATCTCCTCACAATGTTCTCTCATGTCGTCGGACTTAGGAACGAATGGATGTGAATCTATCGTTCTCTCAAGTGAGAACTCATGTGGGCGCGTCTCTTCTGCATATATGACGTTTGCAGTAATGCCTCGTTTGGCAAGAGCAAATGAAGTGTTCTTACGGCGTTCACTTCTCAGACGCTCAACATCCACACTTCCGACAATGAGTTGTTCTCCGAAACAGAATCTCTCTGAGCCCACGAGTCTTTTACCATTCTCATAAATCATTGCGTTGCCACCATATACCACATCCTGCGTGCTCTCACCGAAGCCACAACTGCTGTACACATACCCAGATATGGTACGTGCGCTCTGTTGCGACACAAGAGACTCAAGATAGGCATGCTTGCCTGACAAATCGTCACTGGCCGAAAGGTTGAACACTATATCAGCTCCAGCCAATGCTATATCATTGCTGCACGGTGTAGGTGCCCAAAGGTCTTCGCACAGCTCTACTCCAAACTGTGCGCCATCATTTGTACGGAACAGCTGTATGTCATTAGTTATACACACCTCCTGTCCTGCGAATCTTATGACAGACGGTGATATGTCTACAGATGATGCAAACCACCGTTTCTCATAGAACTCATTGTAGTTGGGCAAGTATGTCTTGACGACCACACCCAATATACGGCCGTGCTGGAATACCACTCCGCAATTAAGCAACACGTCATCATACGGTATCGGAGCTCCAACTATGCCTATCACATCATTTGATGCTGTCTCTTCCAGCAAGCGTCTGAGCCCATTCTCTGCCTCATGCAACAGCACACTCTGGCCGAACAAGTCCTGACATGTATAACCTGTCAGCGACAGCTCAGGAAACACCACTATCTCAGCATGTGCCTTATCAGCCTTGTCTGTCAAACTGATGATTGAGGACACATTGAACTCAACGTCAGCAACGCGCACGCTTGGTATGGCAGATGCGACCTTAATAAATCCGTACTCCATGTTACCGCTACTTTATTGTTACTTGTGTGGCACCGTATCCATATTCCTGGAATGACGCATCCTGATATGTGTATTTCTTATATCTATAATTCAACTCATGAATTAAGGCATGGCGCAATACGCCCTCTCCTTTTCCATGTATGAATATCACGCGCTTGCCCTTGCTTGCCTTGAACTTCTCCAGTGTCTTTCTGAACACGTCAAGTTGGTAATTCAGTATGTCTGCCGCAGACATTCCAGCCGTCGTCTCAAGCAACACTTCGGCATGCAAATCCACCACTTCTACATCCGATTCACGCTTCTGCGGTGCCTTGACAGGATGCTTCGTCACAACATCCGCATTACCAGATGCCTTGCTGTACATCTCTTTTTTCAACTTCTTCGGGTCTATGGCTAAAGTGGTAGGTACTTTATCGTCTTTCACTATGGTGTACAACAACGCCGGCTGCTCAAAGAATTCATTTTCCTCAAAAGTATGAAGTTTATAGAATTTCACGCCATCAACACGGAACTGAACGTCAACGGCTGGTTTCAACACGAATCCCTTATCACGCTTATACGCAAAGAGCTGCACGCACAGACGGTCTATCTCGTTAAGGTTCTCACGTCCGAACTCATTGAGGTAGGCTTTTGTATTAGGCTCTACCTCACCCTCATAAAGCAAATTCCAGCTCGCATCCTCTACCGACAGACATACATAGCGTACATAATAATTGCTATCATTGACGAAGTATGTCTCAAACCTTGTGTTTGTCAATTCCTTAATATCCGTAGGTACGAATGCAAGGTAGCAACTGAGCAGATTACCGCCTTTGCGTTCCTCTACCTTCGGGCGGAATGTTATTTCCTTATCAGCAGGTTCGGTCTCGGGCTCAAGTTCCGCGTCAGAATCGTCAAGAGACATGTTGAGTCGGGCCTTTACTGACATGCCGTCAGGCACTACCTCTTCACGTTTGGTCGTACCTGCTCCCACGACCTTTCCTATGGAGTAATCATTATCCGATGATGTCACCACAACATCCGTTACAGGCATGGGTATCTGGAATCCATCCTCATCCTCAACGAGTACAATATCCTTACCTTGAAAGCCAGCAACACGTCCACCACCGACTTCACTCAAGAAACTTACCTTATCTCCTATCTTCATTTCGTTTTCATTTTATACATTCTACATTTGCCATTGCGGCATCATTTATCACGCCTATGGAATGAGCAATGAACTGTCACCATAGCTCAAGAACCTGAAGTCATGTCCCAACGCATAGTCATATATCTTATGCCAATCACCATGCACGAATGCACTGACAAGCAACAGGAGCGTGCTCTGCGGCTGATGAAAATTCGTCACAAGCATCTTCACTATTTTATAGTCATAGCCTGGTGCTATTATTATCTGAGTACTGGTATGCAACGCATTGAGCCCATTTGCATCAAGGAAGTGCAACACCTCCTCAATAGCAACACTTGCAGGGATGATTTTATCGGCCGGTGTGCTGTATGGTTCCCATTGAGTAACATGCAGCATGTGCTCCTCCAGTGTCGGATTATAATGCAGTTTCAGACCTATATAGTAAAGGCTCTCAAGCGTTCTCACGCTGGTCGTCCCCACAGCAATGGCCGAAGCATCATGCTTGAGCAGCTTCTCAAGCGTATGACGATGTACACATATATACTCGGTGTGCATCTCATGGCCTCCGATAGTAGAGCTTTTGACAGGTTTAAACGTTCCTGCTCCTACATGCAAAGTCACCTCATCGCGTTCTATTCCGTGCATATCAATGGCCTTCAATACTGAATCCGTGAAGTGCAGACCTGCTGTCGGAGCCGCCACAGAGCCCTTGATTTTGGAATATACAGTCTGGTATGTCACCTTGTCGCTCTCCTCGGTCTTGCGGTTGAGGTACGGAGGTATGGGCAATTCGCCTACCGCATCGATGATTTCGGCAAAAGACACGGTAGCGTTGTCCCATGAGAACTCTATCAGCTGGCTTGTACCATGCTCTCCCTTTCTCTCCACTGTCAACGTCACAGCCTTTCCCTTGCAATCGAAAGTTCTTGAAAGACGACCTTCCTTCCATTTCTTCAAGTTGCCTACTATACACAGCCAAGAGCAAGTCTCTGTCATCTGGAACATCTGTTCGTAGTCTGCCGGAGAATAAGGCTCAAGCAAGAACACCTCAATCAGAGCCCCTGTCTCCTTGCGGAAGTGCATTCTTGCCTGAATAACCTTGGTATTATTGAAAACCATCAGCGCATTTTTCGGCAGATACTCGGGAAGATTGTAGAATACGTCCTGACTTATCTCACCATGATTGTATATGAGCAGTTTACTGTGGTCGCGCTGCTTGAGTGGGAATTTAGCTATGCGCTCATCAGGCAACTCATAATTATAGTCTGTAATATGTATTTGCTTAGTATCCATCACGTTTTATATTAAATATCATACCTATTTATATATATCATTCAGGCATCTTTTACATGTTGCCCAAACATCTATCATCATACCATGATCAAAGCTCTGAACAAGGCATAAATCAGAATCAGCAGGAATGTCAGCACTACCGTATTGATGTCTGACAGATTATATCCTGAGGATGTGTACTGAGAGGAGATGTACTTGATATGCGGCGAAATACGATAATATACTTTCAAATACACAAGATACGCTATTGCTCCTGCAATACTTCCCCATAACAAGCCGCACAGTATGTCGCCAGGATAATGAAGTCCGAGATACATACGCGTGTAGCAGTTGAGCAATGACCAACCCACCATAAGAGTTGTCATCAACCTACTTCTGACAAGCAGACTGAAGAACAAGGCTAAAGAGAACGTGTTGGCTGCATGGGCTGAAAAGAACCCATAGTCAGAACCTCTTACACCTTCTACTATGGCTATGGTGTACTTCAACATAGGGTCATTTGATGGACGCCAACGCTGGAAGTATGGTTTGGCTATGAAGTCGGCTACTCCATCGGCAAGAAATATGCAAAGGGCAGAGCATCCTACAATCAACAGTATCTGCGACATAGTCTCATTGTTCTTCACCACGATGTACATCAGCACGGCATACAACGGAATCCATGTCGTCCCCGAAGTTAAGACAAACATGAAATTGTCCATTACAGCCGAGTCACTGCCGTTGAGAAGCAACAATAGCTCACGATCAAAATCATATAATGACTGTGCAATCATTCTCATCTATATTTATGTCATCAGCCGTCATAGCGACAGACCACCATACATCCCCGTAAAGTCATACCCACAAACAGCAAATCCATCAGGCAACGCCACTTAGAACAAGCATACGCCCCTTGCCACGACATCGTTAATTGTCATGCTTCATTGTGACTACAGTCTCTATCAGCTGGCGTTTAAGCCATCCCTCACGACCATCATCAAGAGCTATGCCCCACCATCCCTTCATCGTCGGGTCAATGATGTGTACACGCGTACCCTCATGTATCACAAAAGCATCACTTCCAGAATCTGCCGGGGTCTTTTTCACATTTGCCACAGGACTGACAACCACTGCCACATCGCAATTATCAATGCTGCGTTTCTGCTGGAATGCGAACAGCATGCCAAATGCGAACAACAGCATGCCAACCGCTGCCCCATAGAAGCCTATCTTACGCAACAGCAGAGAAGAGCCGAACAGGTACACAAGCAGCAACAGCAACATGGCCACAACAGACATGACCGACAACACAGCCCATCCATCCACAGACAACATATTGACTACATAGTTGTAGAACACCACGAAGAACATCTCACTCTTTGCGTTCACCTTATCTATAGTCTTGCTGCGCACGAAGTCGAGATTCATCTGTATGTCCTTGTCTCCAGGACTGAGCAGTCGTGCTCTCTCATAAGCGAGCACCGCCTGTGCTATATTGTCGGTTCTGAAGTAGGCATTGCCAAGATTGTAATACACCTCTGCACTGACGCCACTCTTCAATATCTCATTATACCCAGCAATAGCCTGTTGGTAATTGCCCTTTATGTACGCACTGTCGGCCTCGCCTTTGCTCATAGCCGATGCCGTAGACGCACACAACGACATGACAAACAGCAGGATGACAGCCTGTACGCGCGACTTTGCCGTTCTCTTTCGGTTGTGCTTTATCGAATTCTCTATATCCATAATAGCCTCAATGGCTGTGTTATATGTCTTATCCATATTTCCGGCAGCATCGCCCGGAGCATAACGCTCATACTCGCACTCGTCAATGGCATTGATAAACTTGCCTATCGTGTCGGAACTGATATCAACGAGCCGCAGTTTCTCGGCTATATTCTCCCTGGAAAGATTCTCCACCGCCATATTCAGTTTGTCTCCGACGTAGCCCCACAAAGCCCTGAGCACCTCATCATAGAATTCGCCTTGATGCCCAGCACTCTTCAGTTTCTCTGCCCTTCTGAGTCGCCGTATAGCCACTTTATTGGCTTTCTTTCCCTTCATCTTCACGATGTCGGCATTGTCAATGGCCCGTTTGCGGAATATTACAAGCAGCACGACAAATACTATAAACGGTACAGCAAGCAATGTCCAGTACTGCGCTGACGCGAAGAAACTGTAACTGCTGCTCATGAGCTTACAATCGCCTGTTTTAAGAGCCTGTATGTCATCGGCTTTTGCCTGCGAATAGTCATCGACAGTAGCCGATGAAGCATCGCCCTTAGCTACATCCAAAGTTATGGGCTGTGTCCTTACCGTGCGGTAAGACTCGCTTCCTGTGTCATAATATGGCAGAGATACAGGGGGAATGGTGTATCTGCCTTGATTGCGCGGCACAATGAGGAAGTCGTACACCATATTGCCCTCAATGCCATTGGCCGTGAGTTTTGTCTTGTCCGTCACCTTGGGGTCGTACTTGTCAAAGTCTTTAGGCAATTCAAGTACAGGCTGCTTGATGAGTTTCAGGTTTCCCGTACCACTGACCACAACCCTTACAGTCACAGGCTGTCCTGCCTTCACGCTTGTATGGTTGGCCTGTGCTGATATCGTAAAGCGTCCTACGCCGCCAGAGAATCCGACAGGCTTCGCTGGCAGTGGGTCTACCTGAACATCCATGCCAGGTGCCACTATGTCACGCTTCACCTCCACATACCCTGAGCCTCCATTGAAGAATGCCTCGAATGGGTCTACGTCCCTGTTTTGCTGAACTACGATACCCTTGAACGTGATGCTTGGAATCTTCAGCTTGCCTGTCATCTGAGGAAACATC
Organism: Prevotella sp.; assembly: GCA_022775985.1. GTDB lineage: Bacteria > Bacteroidota > Bacteroidia > Bacteroidales > Bacteroidaceae > Prevotella. The sequence goes on along the minus strand of JALFIM010000071.1, from coordinate 113,349 downwards.
ACATACTGGCTCCATGTCACACACCGGTAGTTGCGCCCGTTCACCTTCTCTATATGTGCGCTCTTCTGTGCGGACAACGGCACTTCCTGTGTATGGAAACCTGTAAGGTCTGGCATCTTACCCTCCAGTTGTGTAAGGTCTACGAGTGTATAAACCTTATACGTCAGCAATATCGGTTCCTGCTCATGCACCCTCTTCTTGTTGGCACTGACCTTCACAAAAAGGTCGTTGGCACTGATGCGCGAGCCCGCCGAGCGCAGGTCAGGGCCGCCATCATCATGCATCTGCGGCATGCTGCCGTTCTTCTTGGCAGCCCCAGTCACGTGTATCTTTACGACCTTTGAGGCAACCGTATGCCCCCCTATCCTCGCATGTGCCGCAGGAATGGTGTACGTACCAGGCTTCTCCGCATAGAGAGTATAGGTATAAGTTATCGACGAGGAACTGCTGGTATGCCCGTTGACCATCTGGAAACTCGACTGCGATGAGGTGTAAGGCCCTGCTATAACCTCTATCCCTGCCGGAATATTTCCAGCCCTGAACTCATCTACATCCTGAGTGCTGACCGTATAGGCTATACGGAAATTCTCGCCTGTCGATACCGACGACGGGGCACTGACCGTCACGGTCTGGGCCTTGAGCAGCGATGCCAACATCAAGAATATATATATCAATCCTAATTTACGCATGATAACTGATTTTAAGCATTATTACATCCGACGACACTTCCGTGTTTACCAGTTCTTGTCAAACTTGCGGGCTCCAGACTTCTGCATGGCTTTCTTTATGCGTTGCTGAGTGGCCTTTTCCTCCTGCATGGCCGCATTGAGCAGTTGCTCGGCGTTGTCCTTGCTCATCTGCTTCTTGTTGTCGTCCTTATTGTTCTGTTGCTTTTGGTCTTTCTGGTCTTTGTTGTTCTTGTCCTTTCCCTTGTCCTTATCCTTGCTGTCGCCTCCGCCGCCCTTCTTGTTCTTATCGTTCTTGAGCAGTTTCTTACACAACGCGAGATTGTATCGTGTCTCGTCATCAGACGGATTGTTTCGCAGACTCTCCTCATACGCCTTAATGGCCTCGCCGTACATCTTATGATTCTGGCATACCACACCTATATTGTGGTACACTTTGGACTTACGCACGGCACTTGTCTCCAACCTGCCGGCTTTCTCGTATTGCTCTACGGCCATGGAATCCTTCTGCTGCATCATCAATGCACAGCCGAGATTGTAGAGAGCCTGAGCGTTCTCACCGTTCGCAGCCACAGCCTTACGGTATTCAGTCTCCGCCTTTGCGTAATTCTGTTGGCGAAACAGCCTGTTGCCGTTGCGTATGTATTGCCTGTCGCTCTGTGCCGCTGCCGTGAGGGCATTGAGACAGACAAAGAGCACTATCAAATATCTTACCATCATTTCTTCTTTCTAAAAATACGGATGTTTCTCAGCCTCGGATTCTTGGCCTCAAGCAGACATACCTCCGCTATCAGCAGCAAAAGCACAATAATGCCGACAGCCTGAAACTGCTCATTATACTCACTGTAAACGACACTCTGCGTAGTGCCTTTCTGTAATTTAGCCAACTCATCATTGAGTTTCTCCTGTGCGTCATTGGTATTGTCCACATGTATGTAGGTGCCGTCGCCAGCTTGTGCCACCTGACGGCACATGGGCTCATTGAGTGCCGTCATAACGGTGTTGCCCGAACGGTCTTTCAGATACTCGCCACCGCCAATTGGTATCGGGGCACCATTGGTGCTGCCCACTCCAAGAATAAACACGTTGACGCCTTTCTTCTTAGCCTCGGCAGCGGCTTCCACTGCACCACCCTCATGGTCCTCGCCATCAGTGATGAGGATAATGGCACGTCCCACGCCTTTCTGCTGTGTGAAACTGCTCATTGCCAGTCTCACCGCATGTGCTATGTCCGTGCCCTGAGCACTTATGAGCGATGGATTGATATTTTGCAGGAACATCTTCGCTGACACATAGTCACTTGTTATAGGCAATTGCACGAATGCGTCACCGGCAAACACCACCAGTCCTATCTTGTCATTATTGAAGTGGTCTACGAGGTTCTCCACCAGCATCTTCGTCTTGTCAAGCCTCGACGGTGCCACATCCTGCGCAAGCATGGAGTTGCTTATGTCTATACATATTATAGTCTCTATGCCGTTGCGGTTCTCCGTAGCCACCTTGGCGCCCATCTGTGGGCGTGCAAGCATCACCACCACCAAGGCCAAAGCCAGGGCCAGCAATACAAACTTGGCGAAAGAACGCTTCACAGACACGTTGGGCATCAGTTGTCTGACGAGCTCTATGTCTCCAAATCGTCTAAGCCTGGCCTTGCGCCAGCGGTCTGATGTCAACCGTATCAGGAAAATGGCCGGTACGATAAGCAGCAGCCACAGATATTCTGGATTCTCAAATCTGAACATTTAATGTCTCTCCATTATTTCGGGTTAAACTACATGGCGATGTCATGGCAGACGGCGCAACACTACATTGCGCAGCAGAATCTCCGCCAGGAGCACCACTATCAAGGCTATTGCAAACGGCATGAATGCCTCATACCGCTTGGAGAATTTCGTGACATTCATCTTCGTTTTCTCCAGTTTGTCAATATCCTTGTATATCCTTGACAACTCAGCATTATTAGTGGCGCGGTAGAAACTGGCATCAGTCGTGGCAGCAATATTGCTCAACGTTTTAGTGTCTATCTCCACCGGTATGTTGACATACTGCACACCTCCCGCCACGGGCATAGGATAAGGGGCTACCCTATTGGTTCCGATGCCTATGGTATAGACACGTATGCCGAAGCTCTTGGCTATCTGCGCACTGGTCAATGGCGAGATGTCGCCCATGTTGTTACTGCCGTCGGTAAGCAGTATGATGACCTTGCTCTTGGCCTTGGAGTCCTTCAGTCTCGATACGGCATTGGCCAGACCCATGCCTATGGCCGTACCATCGGCTATGATGCCCCTCGCCGAGATGTCGGTACGCACGGTGTGGAGCATATTGAGCAGCGAGACATGGTCGGTAGTCATAGGACACTGAGTGAAAGCCTCGCCAGCGAATATCGTCAGTCCGATATTGTCGTTCGGCCTGTCTGATATAAACTCTGCCGCCACATTCTTGGCAGCCTCCATACGGTTGGGCTTCAAGTCCTCGGCAAGCATGGATGTCGAAACGTCCATGACGAGCATGATGTCTATGCCCTCCACTTGCTTGTTGTCCCATGAGTTGCTTGTCTGGGGACGGGCGAGGATGCACGTCAGCAGCACAAAGGCCACGCATCTCAGCAGCATTGGCAGGTTGACGATACGCATGCGCCAACTTTTAGGTACGTCGCGATACATATACGTGTCGCTCATACGCATTGTGGGCTCACTGTTCTTGCGATACAGGAAGTACCATAATATGTATGGTACCAAGAGTACCAGCAACAGGAAATATTCTTTATCTGCAAATATCATTTCAAATCATCAACAAATAAACATGATAAACCACATATACCACGATGGCAGCTATTGCTACGGATATTGCCGCTATCACCGACTTTATCGTTATGCGGTTGGCACGGCTCTTCTTGTCGTCATCACTAAGTTTCGGTATTATCTTCTCTTCGGTGGGCTGATCCTCCACCTTGGTCTTTTCTATGAAGTTGACGGCATTGACGAGATTCATGTCATTCTCATTGAGCAGCGTGGAATACTTGGCAAACTTCACGAGGTCGGCCGTTACGAACAGTTCCCTTAGCTCATCCATCATCTGCCTGTCGCCACTCTGCTGCAAATGCTGGAGTATCTCCGTCGTGGTCATCTCCATAGCGTTGAAGCCGAAACGCTCATATATATACTGCCTGAGCGTATCGGTAAGCATGGTGTAGTACGTCTTCTGGTCATCAGAAGTCACCATCTTGTCACGCTTCAACTTGTCGATGGCGTTGAGTGCCTTCTGGTGTGGCGGCACATGTTTCACGATGCGTATCTTCGTGATGATAGGCTTATTCTGTTTCAGCCGTACAATGAGATAGAACAAGGCCACGGACAAGGCCACTACGAGCAGCATGAGGTAAAACACGCCCTGCCACTCACTCCATTCAAACGGGTTGTCCTGTACATCCTTCGGTGGGAAGAACTTCTCCGGATGCACCGTGTCTACATCGAGCGTCATAACTTTCAGTGCCAACTTGTTGGCATTGTAGCTTTTACCGTCTACCTTGACACTGACTCCCGGTATGGGATAGAGTTTCTCATCGAAACTCGTCAGCACGAACTTCTTTGTATGCAGCATCATGCCGTCCTTCTCCTGTGGCTGCACCTCTGTCTGGCTAAGGACTTCCACTCCCGGCACTATATACTGAGACCTCTTGTATGACGGAAACACCACCTTGGAGTTTTTAGGGGCAGTGACATCAACCGTAAGAGATGCCTGCTGGCCGATGAATATCTCCATAGAGTCTATCCTTGCCTCCACATGTACCTGCGCATGCATGGCGCACACACTTATGAGCAGACAAAAGCACAATATGATTTTCTGTTTCACCTTTACTTCAAATATAATCACTAATTAACTGTTGCAGCGACATTTGTATATCATTCACTCACGTATCGAGAATATATCCACATACGTTCAGCTCCTTGAAGCGAACAACTGCATCATAGCTTTCACATAATCCTCATCAGTAGCTACTGACACCCAGTCTACATTGCTCTTGGCAAACAACTGGCGCAAAGCCTCCTCACGCTCCATCCAGTACTTGGTATGTGCATGGCGGAGCTTGCTGGAACTCGTGTCTATAATCATGTCGTGTCCTGTCTCGGCATCACGCACCTTGACAAGTCCTACGTCAGGCAACACCTTGGCACGCTTGTCATACACCTGTATGGCGGCCACGTCGTGCTTGCTGTTGGCTATCTGCATGGCAGACAGGAAGTCCTTGCGGTCATAGAAATCGCTGAGTATGAAAGCCGTACACCGACGCTTCATCACGCGTGTCAGGTATTCCACCGCCATACCGACATCTGTCCTGTGGCTCTCGGGGTGGAAGCCGAGCATTTCCCTTATGATATACAGGATATGCTTGCGGCCCTTCTTCGGCGGAATGTACTTCTCGATCTTGTCAGAGAAGAATATCACGCCTATCTTATCATTGTTCTGTATAGCGCTGAATGCAAGCGTGGCGGCAATCTCGGTGGCCATATCCGACTTTGTCTGACGCATCGTTCCGAAGTCAAGAGACCCCGACACATCTATGAGGAGCATGACCGTAAGCTCACGTTCCTCCTCAAACACCTTGACATACGGGCGTTGGAAACGTGCCGTCACATTCCAGTCTATATCACGCACGTCATCGCCGTACTGATATTCGCGCACCTCGGCGAATGCCATACCACGCCCCTTGAACGCAGAATGATACTGACCCGCAAATATATTACGGCTCAAGCCGCGTGTCTTTATCTCTATTTTCCTTACTTTCTTTAGTACGTCAGAAGTTTCCACAGTAGTCACAACATTTAGGGAGGTCACCATCCCTGCCATACATTATGAGGCCGGCCATGTACGTCCCATTATTATTTACTCGTGTTTCGGTACCGTTGGGCACAGCCGTTACCGGCTGAGGCATCACGCCATACTGCCGACAGGCACCGCTCGCCGCTGCCACAGGCCACAGGCCCTTGCTGCAATGGCGCGGCAGATGTCAGGGCACCTCCACCTTATTTATAATCTTCGACACGATTTCCTCGCTCGTGATGTTGCTGGCCTCTGCCTCATAAGATAAGCCTATGCGGTGACGCATCACATCATGGGCGACCGCACGCACATCCTCGGGCACCACATATCCACGGCGCTTTATGAAAGCGTATGCACGGGCAGCCTTGGCGAGGTTGATGCTCGCACGCGGCGAACCGCCAAACGTTATCATGTCCTTCATCTCGGGCATGCCATACTTCTCGGGGTAGCGCGAAGCAAACACGATGTCTGCGATATACTGCTCTATCTTCTCATCGATGTACACCTCATTGACCACATCACGCGCCTTCAGTATCTCGGCGGCCGTAGTCACAGGTGTCACCTTGGGCATACTGCCGTTGATATTCTCACGGATGATGAGTTTCTCCTCCTCCAGTGTGGGGTAGCCTATAATCACCTTCAGCATGAAACGGTCTACCTGTGCCTCTGGCAACTGATAGGTGCCCTCCTGCTCTATCGGGTTCTGGGTAGCCATCACGAGGAAAGGCTTCGGGAGGCTGAACGTGTTGTCACCGATAGTGACCTGATGCTCCTGCATAGCCTCAAGCAACGCGCTCTGCACCTTGGCCGGGGCACGGTTTATCTCATCCGCCAATACGAAGTTGGCAAACACGGGGCCTTTCTTCACCTGGAAGTTGTTGTCCTTCTGCGAGTACACGAGAGTGCCCACGACATCGGCCGGCAGCAAGTCTGGAGTAAACTGTATGCGACTGAAGTCGGCATCTATGAGCTGTGACAATGTCTTTATTGCAAGTGTCTTTGCCAGTCCCGGCACGCCCTCAAGGAGTATGTGACCATCACTCAGCAAAGAGATGAGAAGAGAGTCGATAAGATGTTTCTGACCTACGATTACGCGGTTCATACCCGTCACAAGGTTTGTGACAAAGCCGCTCTGCTGCTCTATCCGCATGTTCAGTTCGCGGATATCAATAGATTCTGCCATATAGTTTTCTACTATGTAAATTTATTTTACCGCAAAATTACAATTTAAATGAGACAGACAGGAACATTACTGTCTAAATAATATTAAAAAGTATCTAATTTCTGAATAAATCAAGCGATTTTTTAGTGATAATGCGCATTTCAAGGTTCAGCAAATGGGTTGCCATGTCATGTTGACACCACTTCCGCCACACCACATACAGCCACGATGTGTGCTTACAATCACTCGGCTTACATGCCCAACATAAAAGGCGATAAAAGGCCGACTTACTCCCATCGCATACAGATTAACAGGCGAAATGGGCCATTTTGCATTACGATTCGGCCTCTTTTGCACGCCAAAACGGGCCATTTCGCGCTGCAAAACGGCCCGTTTTATAATATACTGTATATCAATACGTTATATAAGCAAATAAATGTTACTCGAAGAAACGGCAGAAAACCTTGTCAGATACTGAAACGGCTCTTACGCGACGCCTTCCTTGGCGTATAGTCGGAGCTGCCGCCTACGAAATTCATGCTGCCACCGTGTACAGTACGCCTGTACTTGTCCCATCGCTGGCGTATGCTTGACACATAGCCTACGGTCTCACTGCCACGCATATAGCCATACTTCACCACAGGGTCGCGGTAGTACGTTGGTGACGACAGCTTAGAGACAAACTCCGACACCTGTGCCCATGAGTACTGATTGCGGCCGTACTTGCGTGCCAGAGCCATCGCGTCGCGTATGTGGAAATGGCCGCCATTGTAGCTGGCAAGCACGAAGTTTATACGCTCATCGGCGTTTCTCACATCGGCGAAGTAGCCGTTAAGCCGTGCTATGTAGCGTGTGGCCGCCTCTATGTTGGGCCCTGCTGAATACATGTCGGTCTCAGCAAGCCCGAGACTGGCAGCGGTAGACGGCATAATCTGCATGAGTCCGCGTGCTCCTGCCCATGAGTATGCCTTGGGGTCGAAGGTGGACTCCTGATAGCACTGTGCCGCAAGAAGCCGCCAGTCCCAGCGCAGTCCGGGGGCGTACATCTTGAAATACTCATCGTATGGAGATATCTGACCACGCGTAGCATTCAGCACGGGAGCATAGACATGCCTGTGTACGCTGTTTGAAGAGTACGCACGACGCTCCTCTCTGCGCACCTCGCTCATGAGCGATGGGTTGTACCACTTGTCAAGGGAGTCGGCAAGTTCTTTGTTCTGGCCGCTTACGGCCCAAGCCATCATATCATCGGCTGAGCTGGCCCCACAATAGAGGAGCCGTGAGTCGCCGCCACGGCGAAACTGCATCATGGCGATGTCTGCGTCGCCGGCCTCAAGCCGCCGCACTACTTCCGCCGTATCCTTACAGACCTCCACCCTAAGACTGACGCCTATCTTCTGGGCAAACTTCTCACACAGCAGATACTGTGTGCCCATATTACGCCCCTGATACTCAAAATATGTGTCAGGGCCGCTCATGGTGAGGACTATCAGCTCGCCATTGCTTATGATGTCGTCATAGGAATAGTTCATACCCACGCCCACACTGTCGTCCTCGCCAATGGATGTTCCCCAAGGCGTGGTCACCTGTTGCTTGCGTTCAGAGCAGCCTACAATAAATATAAATGTAGATAATATAAATAAAATTCTCAAATACATACGAATTATAATACAAAGTTAGCTCTTTTTTTGGAATTTCAACCAAAAAGACGTACTTTTGCTTTGATTTTTCACGAAAACGATTAATTATGTTACGTATAGCAGTTCAATCAAAAGGCCGTTTGTTTGAGGACACGATGAATCTTCTCGCCGAAGCAGACATCAAGGTGAGTTCAAGCAAACGCACGCTGCTCGTTCAGTCGAGCAATTTTCCACTTGAAGTCTTATATCTGCGCGATGATGATATTCCGCAGAGCGTCGCCAACGGCGTGGCCGACATAGGCATAGTCGGCGAGAACGAATATATGGAGAAAGAGGAGAACGCACAGGTCATCTCACGGCTGGGATTCAGCAAGTGCCGTCTGTCACTCGCCATACCAAAAGAAGTGAACTACAAGGATCTGACATGGTTCAACGGCAAGCGCATAGCCACTTCCTACCCCAACATACTGAGAAAGTACCTAAAGAAGAACGCTATAAATGCGGACATACACGTCATCACCGGCAGCGTGGAGATAAGCCCCGGCATAGGACTTGCCGATGCCATCTTCGACATCGTGAGCTCTGGAAGCACGCTCGTGAGCAACAACCTACGTGAGGTGGAGGTGGTGATGAAGAGCGAGGCCCTGCTCATAGGCAACTGGAACATGGACGATGAGAAGCACAACATACTCAACGAGATGATGTTCCGCTTCGAGGCCGTGCGCTCGGCCATTGACAAGAAATATGTCATGATGAATGCACCGAAGTCTCAGATAGAGAACATAATAAAGGTGCTGCCCGGCATAAAGAGTCCTACGGTGATACCATTGGCCGACAGCGACTGGTGCTCTATACACACGGTGCTCGACGAGAAATGTTTCTGGGAGATTATAGGTAAACTGAAAGAGCTCGGCGCACAAGGCATCCTTGTAAGCCCGATAGAAAAGATGATATTATGAGAATAATAAGATACCCATCCGCTGATGCATGGAAGTCTATCATAGAGCGTCCGCACCTTGACATGTCGCAGCTCAATGATACGGTACGTACCGTCATCAATGATGTGAGGGCTGGCGGTGATGATGCCATAAGACGCTATGAGGAGAAGTTCGACCATGTAGCCCTCACAGACCTCAAGGTATGCCAGCAGGAGATAGACGAGGCAGAGAATATGATTGACGGCGACCTGAAGCAGGCCATACGTCAGGCACATGAGAACATATACAGGTTTCACAGTGCGCAGTCGTTCAGCGGCATAAAGGTGACTACGGCACCCGGTGTGGAGTGCTGGCAGAGAAGCGTACCAATAGAGAAGGTAGGTCTCTATATACCGGGCGGCACAGCCCCACTCTTCTCTACCGTGCTGATGCTCGCCACGCCCGCCAAGATAGCAGGGTGCAAGAACATTGTGCTATGCACGCCTCCTGACAAGAGGGGGAAGGTAAACCCCGCCATTCTCTTTGCCGCCTCGGTGGCTGGTGTGAGCGATATATTCAAGATAGGCGGCGTACAAGCCATCGCATCCATGGCCTATGGTACAGAGAGCGTGCCGAAGGTGAGCAAGATTTTCGGCCCTGGCAATCAGTACGTCATGGCTGCAAAGCAACAGGTGAGCCTCGGCGACGTGGCGATAGACATGCCCGCTGGCCCGTCGGAGGTGTGCGTCATAGCCGATGAGGGCAGCAACGTGCGGTATGTAGCCGCAGACCTGCTGTCGCAGGCTGAGCATGGCGGCGACTCACAGGTGCTGCTCATCACCACATCGGAGCATATAGCCGATGCCGTGAATGCCGAGATAGAGACACAGCTCGCCGTGCTCCCACGCAAAGACATTGCCACACGTGCGCTCGCCAACAGCAAGTGCGTCGTCATGCACACCCTCGACGAAGCCATGGCGCTGTCTAACGCCTATGCACCAGAGCATCTGATACTGGCCGTTGACGACTATATGTCGCTTGCCGAGAAAGTGGTCAACGCCGGCAGCGTGTTTCTTGGGAAATATGCCTGTGAGAGTGCCGGCGACTATGCCAGCGGCACAAACCACACACTGCCCACTCATGGCTATGCCACGGCTTACAGCGGTGTAAACCTTGACAGTTTCATGAGGAAGATTACATTCCAGCACCTTGATGAGCAAGGAGTGCTGTCAATAGGGCGCACCGTGGAGCTGATGGCTGAGAACGAGCAGCTGCATGCCCACAAGAACGCCATGACAGTGAGACTTCGCGACGTGACTGGCCGTGAGTAAAACGATTTTCATGAACTAACTCAACGACAATGAAAACATTAGAACAGTTGCTCCGCCCCAATATTCTCAAGCTGCAGCCATACAGTTGCGCACGTGACGAGTTCTCGGGACAAGGCGACTACGTATTCCTTGATGCCAACGAGAATCCGTACAACTCTCCCCTCAACCGCTATCCAGACCCCTTACAGAAAGAGCTGAAGCAGAATCTGGCACGGATAAAGGGCGTGAGACCTGAGCAGATATGCATCGGCAACGGCAGTGACGAGACCATAGACTTGGCCTACCGCTGCTTCTGCCGACCAGGAAAAGACAATGTCGTAGCCATTGAGCCGACATACGGCATGTACAAGGTGTGCGCTGACATAAACGACGTGGAATACCGACGGGTGCTGCTTGATGACAAATTCGACATCAATGCCGACAGAATGCTTGCTGCCTGTGACGACAACACTAAGCTGATGTGGATTTGTTCCCCCAATAACCCTACATCAAACGACCTTAACGCTGACGAGATAAGGAAAATTCTCGACACATTTCCCGGTATCACCATCATAGACGAGGCATATTCTGACTTCTCGAATCAAAAAGCATTCAGGTTCGTCCTTGACCAATACCCCAACCTCATAGTGCTCAACACGATGAGCAAGGCATGGGGACTTGCGGGCATACGCATGGGCATGGCTTTCGCCAACAAGGATATAATAGACGTGTTCAACAAGGTGAAGTACCCATACAATGTGAACAACCTGACGCAGAAGTGTGCCAATGAGGCCATAAGCAAAGTGCTGAATGTGAACAAATGGGTAGCCACCATCATACAGGAACGCGACCGTATGTCCGAGGCCATCAGCGTGTTGCCTATATGCGAGAAGGTGTTTCCGTCGAACGCCAACTTCATATTGGTGGAGATGAATGATGCCGATGCCATATACGACTATCTCATAAGCAACGGCATAATAGTGAGAAACAGGTCGAAGATAACCAAATGCGGCAACTGTCTGCGCATAACCATTGGCACAAGAAATGAGAACAACACCCTGCTGTCGGCTCTTAGGGCTTTGGCAGAGCGCACTTCCGAGAACAAGTAATGAAACGCATAGGAATACTGAGTGACACTCACGGGCTGTGGGACGATAAGTATCTGCACTACTTTGAGCCTTGTGATGAGATATGGCATGCCGGCGATTTCGGCACTACGGAAGTAGCCGACAGGCTTGCGGCATTTCGCCCGCTGCGCGGTGTCTACGGAAACTGCGATGGCGGAGACCTGAGACTTATGTTCAAAGAGACCCTGAGATTCAAGTGTGAGGATGTAGACGTGCTGATGAAGCACATCGGCGGCTATCCCGGAAACTACGACCGAAGCATCGTAGGAAAGATTATGGCCTCACCGCCAAAACTGTTTATATCGGGGCACTCGCACATACTGAAGATTCAATATGACAAGCATCTTGGACTTCTCCACATCAACCCTGGAGCAGCTGGGGCATACGGGTGGCACAAGGAGAGGACGATAGTCAGACTGACTATTGACGGAGATAAGTTCACTGACTGCGAGGTCATCACATTAGGTACGAAATAATACGACAACAGGCACGGCCATTCTTGTGGGCCGTGCCTGTTGTTTTTTACAGAGTCGGCAATGCTCAGTCTTTATTTTTCCATAAGGTCAGCACCTTATGTCTTATGACAACAACATTTATCATTGATACTACCATCAGCAATGCCAATCCCAACAATGCCGTCGGTATGAAAGACACGTCGTCAATATCTGGAAGCAGGGTGAGCAACACGTCAAGATAAGTATTCCTTACTGCCCACAACAATGCCAAGGCTATGATGAGCACTCCTGCATTCAAGCCTATCGTCAGCCACTGGTATGGCCGTGCCACACTCGAAGGACTATACCCGATAAGCAGCAAGTTCTCGAGCTTGTATGAGTTTTTCTGCACAAGCAGATATATACTGAGCATGAGTATATAAAAGCTGAGTGCGGAAATAGTAAGACCTATTATCACGACTATAAGCACCATGAACTTAAGAAATGATGCCATCTTGGCTACATTGCCGTTGTCTGTCTGGGTCTCATACCCATTGTTGTCAATGTATTGGGCGAGTCTGCTGTCGGTAGGGTCGGACACGTCAAGCATCAGCCGTGTTGGCTCATCAGAGGTTCCTGGGGCGAAATACCCATTACTCCACTTCATAAACGCCTCTGGGACGAGAATAGAACTGAGTCTGCTTGAGAAACCTATGACCTTGCCCTTAAACTCTCCATGCCTCCCATTGCCGTTGGCATAAATGTTTATGTCTATCATGCCCGCAAGTCCATCTGAAATCTTCGGCAGTGAATGCGTCTGAGCGAAGCCGAAGTTGTACATTGTGATGTACGACTTAGGCAGCACAACGGGTACTGTTGTCTCGCCTGGGGTATAATGCCATTGGTCGGAGGGGGCATCAACAAATGCGTCTGGTATGCTCTCGAAGAAGAGCTCGGTATTGAGTATTGACACGCCATTCACTCCCATTGCGGCATCTACCTTGTAATTGGTAGACGTGAATGAGCCTACGCTCTTGACGAACTTCTGATTCTCTATGTCCGCTATCTCCGACTTGCTGAACGTGTTTATACGCCCCGAAAGAGTTGTCGTGGCACTTATCTTCTTGTTTATTATGACATACTCAGACTTCATGAAGCTGTCTGTCTGTGTAAACACAGGCAATACGTCACGGTAAAACTGAAAGCCGAACAGCACGATAAACATACCAAGCAGGTTGGAGAAGAAGAACCCCACAAACTGAGGTATACTGATATTTTGCCTCAATAATTTCCAAATAAGACTCATAGCTTAATTATTTTCTCGTAGTCAAGGTTCATGTGCTTACCAATACTCGTCACAATGACACCCGCCCCCTGACGTTTGGCCTCTGCCATCATGATATCTCCCATCACCGCGGCATTAGCATCATCGAGATGACTGATAGGCTCATCTACCACGATGAAGTCAAATGGCTGTGACAGCGCTCTTATCATAGCCACACGTTGTTGCTGTCCGAATGACATGTTGCCTATCTTGCTGTCCACCTTGTCTGCGATACCGAGCGCGTCAAACCAACGCTTGATTGTAGCAGAATCATGAAAGTGTGATATATTGTTCTTGATTTCGACATTTTCCCATGCCGTCAGCTCTGGAAACAACCTGAGTTCTTGAAACAAATGACTGATGTGCCGTTGCCTTATCTCGACCCATTGGCTGACCCCTAAACTACTGATATCCACATCATCAAAACGGATATCACCTGAATAATCATGCCTGTACCCGAGGATATAGCTACAGAATGTGCTCTTGCCCTTGCCGCTTTCAGCCTCAACAAGATAGAGATGACCTTTATCAAAGCAAGTCTCTGAGTTCCATATCTCAGAACAGAGGTCACTACGTTTGCTGAATACACTCGGCAATACTGAATTAAAGAATATCTTGTCCATTGTTATTTCTTAACACAACATATATACCTTACATCCCCAAGCAATGAGCCTATTATTTGCTCTACGCCTTTATTGTCATTGCCAATAACAGATTTCACGTTCAGCACCAGTGCCAACCTGTGGCCAGCCATCTGCGTTTTCACAGACTGTGGAAGTTGTGCGGATACGGCCTCATCACCATCGGTGACATCAGAAGCATTATTGCCGCTCACGAAATACTGCTTGGGAGTTACGCCGAAATAGAATTCCATATTCCCATTAGAACAACAATAAGCCCTTGACCCTACGTCTGAGATGCTCGCGCCTGAAGGACATGATTTTTTCCAGTAGTCTATATCCTTCATCCACTCCAAGCTCGCGAGTTTTGCCATGAGCCTCACTTGGGACACATTGTCGTTATTCATAACTTTTGGAATGCTTACAACAAGCTCGCCATCTACACTGCGCAAGATATTGTCAATATCTATTATCGTGTTTATTCCTGCCAAGAGACTTTGCGTGGCCTTGTTGTTCTGAAGATAAGGCAAGAAAGAGCTGCCATTTACATCCAAGAACAGTCCTAAAGCAGAGTTGCTGTCATACCTGTCAAAGGCATTCGCACCTAACTGGCGAAAATTTGTTCTTGCGGCATTCAACGATTCATCTATACGCGCATTGTCAGAATATGTGTCATACTCTACAATCATAGTCTCTGCCTCATTACGAATAGTAGCGGCAACCATTACCTGCGAGGCATCAGCGTCTTTCGGCGCACCAAGCAAGAACGGCAAGGCTATTTTCTCAGGAAGAGCATCAACACGGCACACCAACCCGACAGGACTTTCCATTGCGTCAAGCCGCTCGTACATTCGCGTTACAAGCATACTGTGCTCCTCATCTTGGCCGAAATACTTTCTCACAGTCTGCATAGCATCGGTCTGCTGAGAAGGTGTTATCGGCCCGATAAGCACGACACGGCTGTCATCAAAGCCGACGAGCCACGAATTTCTGAGCAAGGCATAGTTTATGTCATGTCGTTTGGTGATACGAGTGCAGTTGCCTTTCTTTGCCAACGACTCCAGCATATCCGTGAAATCAGACTTGCTGTCAATACTGGCACATACTCCCATGTCACCATCTGCAGTCTCAAAAAGATACAGTTTGGATTTGAAATCTATACCGCTATTGTCCGCATTGTCCACCATCAGCAACGAACCGATTTTTTGTCCTATTCCAGTAGCAGACAATTGGCTTAGGTCTACCGACATCAACGCAGTACAATTTGACGGAACAATAAGTTTATAGTCGTTCTTGGAGCATGATGCCATGATGGCAATTACCATCAACAACACGCCAAGTCTGAATAATCTCTTGATTTCATTCATTTTCATCTAAACAGTTAAGTTTCAATATACGACTGCATACGGCAGCCTCTCTATAATACGAAACAAATGATAGTTATCCTGCAATCCCTCAATTACGCTTTACAAGTTGACTCATCATGACAGCATACAGCCCTGCCGTCTCCGTGCGTAGTCTGCTGCTGCCCAATGACACCGAGACGAAACCTGCACTAACGGCCCTCCGCACTTCCTCAATAGAGAAATCACCTTCAGGTCCAATCATTACCGTAACAGGAGCGTCATCATCTATATTGGTCAATTCTTCAAACAAGTCCTTGCGCTCAACTTCGGCATAACAATGGGCTATATACCTATGTCCCTCGGTTGCATTCTGCACAAAATCATCAAACTTGCATAAGGCCTTGACTTTGGGAAGAAACGGTTTTCGGCTCTGCTTCATTGCCGACACCACTATCTTCTCTATTCTATCTATACGCAAAGTCTTACGTTCTGAGAACTTACAATCAAGGAATGCAAGTTCATCAAAGCCTATCTCCGTAGCTTTCTCGGCGAGCCATTCCATACGCTCCATCATCTTTGTTGGAGCTATCGCGAGTCTTATATCCACACTCCATGTGCGTTGTTGGCTCTCATTTGCTACTATCTCATAATAGCAATGCTTGCCTGTCATCGTGACTACGGCCTTGTACACGTGTCCCTCTCCATCAAGAAGAAACATCTCGTCACCAGGCTGCAATCGCAACACGCGAAGAGCATGAGTTGATTCTTCTGCCGGCAGCTCCATACTGTCAGCAGCATTTGGCACATAGAAATATCTTGCTTCTTTCATTTTACATCCGTTTCAAAACCACCAATGCTCATGTTTCCGTCAGCACGTCTCTGTTTCTCATCACGTAGTCGGCATGCCAACTCGTAGTTTTCTGAGCGCACAGCCATGCCAAGAGCCTCATCAAGCATGGCATTGCTCAACGAATTGAGCGGGACAGACAAATTCTTACTGCCTTCTATATAAGGAGTGCCCTGCTGCTCAAGCAATGGCTCAGATATAAACATAGGTATATCCGATATCAATGTAAGCAGAACGGCATCACTCATTCTGATGCGGACAGAAGTAGACTGCCTATTATCTGTCAGTATCACTTTGTATTGGCCATCTACGATATTATACACGAAGAGCTCCATATCATTGTCTCCACGTGCGAAACCGAATGCTCCCAGCAACGCTTCGGGCAGCAACGTCTTTGCTATCACATTGCCAGACAAGCGCAATCCTATCTGATACAGCATGCTCTTGTCGCACAATACAGACAGTTGACGGGTCTCCGTCTCATCAACTAAGACAATAAGTCCGCCTTGATTAAATCCTACTATATTGGATACAGACTTGAATATGAGCTTAGACCTTGACATGTCAATCCTTATGATTGAAAACCAATGCAAAAAGAACGCATACTACAAGCGAATACCCTGCGAAGATATACCAACATGTCTGCCAATCTCCAAGGAGGTAACCAGCCTCATTCCATGAGCAATAATGGTTTACAATCTCTCCTGCAAGCAATGTACCGACAGTAGCACCTAATCCATTTGTCATAAGCATGAACAAGCCCTGTGCCGATGCTTTAATATTCTCTTCGCACTTTTGGTCAACAAACAGTCCACCCGACACGTTGAAGAAATCAAATGCTACTCCATATACTATACATGAAAGGATGAACAACAGCACACCAGGCATGGACGGGTTACCAAGCCCGAAGAATCCGAAACGCATGACCCATGCCATCATAGCTATAAGCATCACCATCTTTATGCCAAACCTACGCAAGAAGAATGGTATCATAAGTATGCAAAGAGCCTCACTGATTTGCGACAAAGACACAAGCAATGTGGCATTATTAGCCGCGAAAGTATTGGCCATCTCTGGTATGCTCTTAAAACTCGTTATAAACGGAGTAGCATAGCTGTTTGTGACCTGCAGAGCCATTCCAAGCAATGCCGAGAACACAAAGAACAGCGCCATCTTTTTCTGTTTGAACAGCTTGAAGGCATCAAGCCCCAACATCTCAGTAAAGCTCTTCTTGCGTTTGTCAACAACAAGCTCACACGCAGGAAGTGTCATGCTGTACAAAAAAAACAGTATGCTGAGGGCACCCGAAACGAAAAACTGCATATACGTGTACTGGAACTTATCTGAATTTTCTGATAACGTCAGCATAAAGTGCCCGTCCTGCCATACTGCACAGTTGACAAACCACATCGTAGCGATAAATCCGACAGTGCCAAGCACGCGTATCGGAGGGAAAGCCGATACCGTATCATACCCGTTCTTCTTCAATATAGTGAAAGCCGTCGTATTAGACAGCGCGAGCGTTGGCATATAAAAAGCCACACTGATAGTATATACACCGAAGAACAACGACTTATCTGGATGAGGGTTAAGCATTCCTATGAGGAATAGGGCTATCATGCCAAGTCCAGCCGCAAGATGACACAACCCGAGAAGTCTTTGTGGCTGCACATACTTGTCAGCAACGATTCCCATCAGAGTCGGCATAAATATGGAAACGACACCTTGCATGGCATAAAACCATGAGATACTTTCACCCATCCCGGCTCTGCCAAAATAATTCCCCATTGACGTGAGGTATGCACCCCAAACTGCGAATTCCAGGAAATTCATTAACGCAAGACGAAATTTCAGATTCATGTTTACAAATACATTTTTTAATTTAAACGTCTACAAAGGATAGTACAAACTAAATGCAATAGAACTTGCTTTGATTGTTGAGGTGCGACCTATCTTATGCAAAGATATTGCAAGTGCGAGAGCAATGAAACTTGTCTCAATTGCCGAGCCGCAGCTTATCTCGTGCAAAGATAATATAAACCAATTGAAATAGCAATAGTTTCGGTTTAAATAAATTTACGCTTTAGAGAAACCAACACATACGGTCACATTATTCCTCCTTGCTTTCAGCCTCACGCAATATCACGCTCGTGGCCCCAATCGTGAATAAAGTCCCATCACTGACCACGCGTCTCTCACGGTCACCCAGAATCTCATTATCAACGAAAGTACCCGTATTGCTCGGCCCATCTCTAAGCACATATTTCAATTTTCCTTTTTTGTCACGGCTCACGTTGATATAGCAGTGATGCATGTCTATGCTCGGGTCATTTGTCTCAATAGGGCAATCCACCCCACTACCCTTCATGTAACGGCCGATAGAGTTATCGCCCATCTTCAAGGGAAGCACTTGCTTATAATGAAATACGTTCTCTATGACGACAATACTGCCACACGACTTGTCAGCGACTAAATCCTCTGGTTTCTCATCCTTCACACGGTCACGGAGCTTTGACAATCCTATTCTTATACCGAATTGCTTGCCACAAGTAGGGCATGCGAACACAAGCGATTGTCCATCGGTATATTTTGTCTCGTCGAAAGTGATAAAATTGTCACACTTTGGGCATCTAACTCTTTTCATTCCAGTCTTTTTCAATCAATAAACTTCACCCAACAATCAGCAAACTCCTGACGGTCTATCAACTGCCGCAAACATTTCTGGGCTTTCTCCTTGCTGTCAAACTTGCCATACACGACTTTTATTGTAGTCCCGGCGCCTTCTATCGACACATCACGGTAGCCCTCTCCATTCAGTTGCCGCACATAGGCTTCAGCCCCCTTACGCGACACCCTACTTGCCAACACGATGGTAAAATAGCCTTGACGCTTTTGCTCCGCCACTTTCTCTTGCCGTGAAACCGTCGTATCAGAAACCGAAATGTTTTCTTTCTCATTATCAACCTTGTCTCTAAGGGCAAGGATTGCTGGTTTTGATGTAGCCGTGGATGCTGCCTGCGGCATCACGCCCATCAGAATAGACGCACTGGCCTCGCTGGCAGTTGTAGGCGCATCATTTCTTACGCTGTTGTTCTTAGGCACAAGAAGGAACACGGCTATTGCGATACAAGCTGCTGCGACATCACGCAAGAGCCACATGGGGAAATACTTTGTCTTAGGAAGTGTCTCTTTTTCCTCTGCTATTTCTTCTGTTTCGTCCAACGGCAGCTGTAGCTCCAATGCTCCACAACCGACCTTCTGCACATCCAAAACGTCAAGACCATACAACGATGGTGTAAGCAATCCAGCATCGCACGGTTTGAAGTCATACTTACCGTCAGCCGTCAGTATCAGTACACCTATACCACTTATGGCATATTCCCCTCTCGTCTCAAGGATGTGCCTCAACTCACACACATCACGCTCTATGGCACTCATAGCCTCCGGGTAGCTCATATCACAAGCCTCCACGAGCGACTGTGCCAACAGCGAGTCGTTCATCATCAGCTGTGGGTTAAATCCTATCATCCTACGCGGAGGATAGAATCGCTTGTCCCCCTCATCATAGTAAGCATCAAGGTGGTGAGCCATGAAACCTCCGAAGTCGGGAACTATAACGCAGTCGTTGCTTAACAGCAACTTCACTATATGTTTTTCAATATCCATCACATTGCAAAATTAAGAAATAATAGTGAGACGGCCAACTTTTATCCACCATTTTTAGCAGCCGCATCCGAAAATCGAGATATTGTTTTGCCATTCAACTTAAAAGCGTTATATTTGCATTGTTTTCAGACACATGTACAACGGGACACGCCAAAACATTCAAGGCATTTATTCCCAAAACACGATAAAAGATTAAATCAAACGACATGAATATAGCAATAGTTGGAACGGGTTACGTAGGCTTGGTGACAGGAGCATGCTTCGCCGACACAGGAGTCAACGTAACATGTGTAGACGTTGATGCCACAAAGATAGCGAATCTCAAGAAGGGCATCATCCCGATATATGAGCCTGGCCTCGACGAATTGGTAGCCAAGAACTACGCAGCAGGACGACTCAAGTTCACGACTTCGCTTGAAGAGGTGCTCAATGAGCAGGATATAGTATTCTCAGCAGTAGGCACGCCACCCGATGAGGACGGATCTGCCGACTTGAGATACGTGCTGCAAGTAGCCAAGACCATCGGGCAGAACCTCAACCGCTATGTCGTAGTAGTGACGAAAAGCACCGTTCCCGTAGGCACGGCGCAGAAGATCCGCAACACCATCAGCAACGAGTTGGCGAAACGCAATGTAGACATCGACTTCGATGTAGCCAGCAACCCGGAGTTTCTGAAAGAAGGAAGTGCCATAAAAGACTTCATGAGCCCCGACCGCGTGGTGGTAGGCGTTGACAGCGACAGGGCCAAGCAACTGCTCACCAAATTGTACAAGCCTTTCATGGTGGTGAACTTCCGCGTCATTTTCATGGACATACCGAGTGCGGAGATGACGAAATATGCAGCTAACTCCATGCTCGCCACCAGAATATCATTCATGAACGACATTGCGAACCTGTGCGAACTCGTAGGTGCCGATGTCAATATGGTGCGCGACGGGATAGGAAGTGATGCACGCATAGGCAGAAAATTCCTGTACCCAGGCTGCGGTTACGGCGGGTCTTGTTTCCCGAAAGACGTCAAGGCCCTCATCAAGACAGCCAATGACAACGGCTACCCCATGGAAGTACTCAAGGCCGTAGAGTCTGTCAACATGAGCCAGAAAAGCATTCTCTTCAAGAAGCTGCAAAATGCCATGCACGGCGAATCTCTCTGCGGAAAGACCGTGACGCTATGGGGGCTCGCATTCAAGCCTGAGACCGATGACATGCGCGAATCTACCGCCCTCGTCATGATAGACTTGCTCCTCAATGCCGGATGCAAGCTGAAGGTTTACGACCCCATTGCCATGAATGAGTGCAAGAGACGCATCGGAGACGCTGTGACCTACTGCAATGACATGTACGATGCTGTCAATGGCACCGACGCGCTGCTGCTGCTGACGGAATGGAAGGAGTTCAGACTGCCCGAATGGAACAGGATAAAATCAATGATGAACCGTGCTCTCATCCTCGACGGTCGCAACATATTCGATGCAGAGGAGTTGCGTGGATTAGGTTTTGAATACCACTGCATAGGCCGCTGACACTGGCATACCAACACCAAGGCGCCACATATTAATAGCGTGGCGAACACGATCATCCACACAAGAGACGACAAGGTACGACAAACCGTGGATGCCAACAGCAAGGAAGGATACGAACGAAGGCACGGGCACAATCACATACGCCGCCCTTCTACAATGACTCCATATACAAGCATTTATGAATAGATTAAATATTGTTTTTGTAGTATTTGCCATGGTCTGCATAGGATGCGGCAATGGGCAAAGACAAAAGACCGAGCAAGAGGACCTCACGGCCAAGAAAGGGCTACAAGGCGTATGGCTTGACGGCGACGGGGAGGACGTGTTCTTCAGAATAAAGGGCGACTCCGTATATTTCCCCGACTCAACGAGTATGCCCATGCGCTTCATTGTCAGGAATGACACGTTCTATCTATGTGGGGCCAACAGGATAGCATACCCCATATCCAAGCGCACACCGCACCTGTTCGTATTCACCAACCAAAATGGAGAACAGATAAGGCTCGTCAAGTCTGACGACAAATCATATCTACACATATTCGACCGGCAGAACACCACCCTCTCTATCAACCAGAACAGGATAGTGAAGCGTGACACGATAGTAAGTTTCAATGACAAACGCTATCACTGCTACGTGCAGGTGAATCCCACCACTTACAAGGTAATCAAGGCCAGCTACAACGACAACGGCGTAGAAGTAGACAATGTCTACTACGACAACATTCTGCACTTGAGCATCTTCCAGGAAGGTAACAAGGTATTCTCACGCAACGTATTGAAAAGAGAATTCAGCAAAGTGCTGAGCAATGAAATATTGAGCCAAACCGTTTTCAGCGACTTATCGCTCAATAAGATAGACAAAGCCGGATTCCACTACATCGCCACACTTGCCATTCCCGACACTATGACAAGCTACCTCGTGGAGATGGTGGTAAGTTTCAATGGCAAGGTGAGCAAGTATGCCATAATGAAGTGACCTCTGCTTGCGCTCCGCCCCGACACTACAATACAAGCAAAAAACACACTACAATACAAACAAAAAGACATAAAAAAACGGCAGCCGTCTTTTAAGTGTTACGGACATCAGCCACATCAATGGCCTCATCTGTCCGCTTCTTACTTAAAGACGGCTGCCGCTTTTATGTATTACCGCAAGTCCCGTTCGCGATACTCACGAGACCTGCGGTCATATACGTATTCTCTTTCAGAAAATGTCTGCCTGCTATATCCTATACGAGATACTGCGAGCTGATGCTCTCGTTGCACACCACGCGGCGTATAGTCTCTGCGAACATGTCGGCTACCGACAGCTGCTTGACCTTAGCACAGCGGTTTGAGTAGGGAATAGAGTCAGTAAACACTATCTCCTCGAGTGCGGAGTTCTGCACACGCTCTGACGCAGGACCGCTCATGACGCAATGAGATGCACACGCCCTTACGCTCTTCGCGCCTGCAGCCTTCATGATGTCAGCAGCCTTGGTGATAGTGCCTGCGGTGTCAACCATATCATCAACAATCACCACATTCTTGTCCTTCACATCACCGATAATCTGCATGCTCTCCACCACATTGGCCCTTGCACGTGTCTTGTTGCAAAGCACGAGCGGACAACCGAGGTACTTAGCGAATGTGCTGGCACGCTTCGAACCGCCAACGTCAGGCGATGCTATCACCAAATCCTTGATATGGAGGCTCTGAAGATAAGGCAGGATAACGCCTGATGCATAGAGATGGTCAACAGGCACATCGAAGAATCCCTGTATCTGGTCAGCATGGAGATCCATGGTGATAAGACGGTCGATACCGGCAGCGCTCAACAGGTCGGCTACAAGTTTGGCACCGATGCTTACTCTCGGCTTGTCCTTGCGGTCCTGACGAGCCCATCCGAAGTAAGGCACTACGGCGATGATGTGACGGGCCGAAGCACGCTTTGCGGCATCAATCATCAGGAGGAGCTCCATGAGGTTGTCCGAATTAGGGAATGTGCTCTGCACCAAGAACACATCGCGTCCACGGATTGACTCCTCATAGGACACGGCGAATTCTCCGTCAGAGAATTTGGTGACCACCAGATTGCCTAATGGACAGCCTAAACTTGCGCAGATTTTTTCTGCCAGGTATCTCGTGTTTGTACCCGAGAAAACCAAAAAAGAGTTGTTTGCACTCATTTCCATTGAAATTGTGATTATTGTTGAAATAACGATTTTCCTAATCTGTCGCCTTGCGGAGTTTGTCAAAGTGGCTTAGCACTTCCTTGTAGTCTGTCTGGTTGTGTATGTCAAACCTGTTCCAGATATCTCCACGTATCACTACTCCACCGAAACCAAGCTCACGTGCCATACGCACATTCGCCAGACTCATGCCACCCATGGCATACACCTTCTTGTCAATGAGTCCGTCATCAGCGGCCTTCTCAAGCTGTGCCATGCTGAAACTTGCCTTCTCCGAACTGTCTGAGATACCGTCAAACACATTGTGAAGAAACACGTAATTGGCATTTTTCTTAGCCTCCCGCAACAGCCGCAGGTCGTTGCACGAGCGCCCACGCCGACCGCGATAGCCGTCAGGCACCGACGCGTCCACGCTGTCAAGATGTATTCCCGCAAGCCCATATTCCTCCTTCAGATAGAAATGGTCATGCACCGTTATCTTGTCGTAGCTGTCGTCAGGCAATAAAGACAACAGCCTCTCGGCATACATTGGCGACGATTCATATTTATATAGGTGCAGATTGTCCATCCCATGTTCGAAGAGAGCCGCAAGTATCTTGTCTTCCTCCACGAAAAACGTGGACTTGGTCATTATCACAAGCTTCATCTTCCTGATTTTTCTATTTTATTGCAAATGTATGAATTTTCTGCCAAACACGCAATTTTATATAGAAGAAAATTACCACACGCACCGCATGGCATGCTTTTGCCACGAGCGGTGCCATGCACATGAGAGGAAAGGCTGGCACTACACCATACGCAAGACGTGCGCCCCGTCGTCAGTCTCTTATCTTTATACGGCAGTCGTCCAGCGACTCTATTATCGCGAGCGACTCCACATGTATGCCACGCTTGCGCAGATACTCACCTCCATCCTGAAACGCCTTCTCTATGATGAATCCCATGCCCACGAGCTCTGCTCCTGCCTGTGTCACGAGGTCTATTATGCCCTTGGCTGCGTTGCCGTTGGCCAGGAAGTCGTCTACGAACAGCACTTTGTCACCCTTCTTGAGATACTCCTTGCTGATGACCACCGTATAATCGCGCTGCTTAGTAAACGAAGATACGGTAGTGACATACATGTCGCCCATGGTGCTTGGTTTCTTCTTCTTCGCAAATACCACGGGCAGATTGAGCAGGAATCCCATCATTATGGCAGGGGCGATGCCCGAAGCCTCTATGGTGATAATCTTGTTGACCTCGGAAGCAGCGAAACGGCGTATCAGCTCCACGGCGATGTCCTTCATCAGGTTCGGGTCCATCTGATGATTGATGAACTTGTCTACTTTAAGGATGCCGCCAGGATAGCACTTGCCGTCTTTAAGTATCCGTTCCTTTAGTTTTCTCATAATGTGTGTTTTTTATATTATATATGTGTTCTGTAAAGTATCGCCGGCCCTCACTCGTTATATAGCCAGGAGTACACCCTGTTAAGCCAAGGCAGCGGAAACTTGAACCAGTGGTACTTGGCTACAGGCTTGCCCCCGAAGCTCATCACGAACTCGCGGTAAGGACTCCGTTTGAACGGCAGCCCGGCATCAAGGAAGAACATGTGGTCGTAGCCTTTGTCGTAGGCATACCTCAAAGCTCCGATGACCGTCTGCTCTGCCGGGTAGCAGAAATGGTATGACTTGCGGCGCGATGCCATAAACCACATATAGGCATTGCGCCCGGAGAACACCATGGTGCAGCCGCCGATGACCCGCCCTTTGAGCTTCGTCACTATATTCACGCCGTTTTTCGTAGCGGCAAGTGTCTGAAAAAGAGTATTTGAAGGTATGTGCCTACGCGACTTGAACTTGAAATACCGACGCAGCAGCTTGATGTATGCGGCAGTGTCAGCATCGCTGTCCGAAGGCGCAGTCTGTACCCCATAGCGATGCGATGCCGCCACACGCCTCTGTATACGCTCCCCAAGGCGGTTGTCAGGGTGCATGCTGTGAAGGGAGTTGTGCACTTCCTGCCACGGTATAGGGAAATACCCATTCGCCCTAAAGGCACCGTAGCCGAACATCTTGCTACTGAGCTCGCTGAACTCACAGTACAGGCACATGGCGCGACGGAACCTTGACGTGAGGGCCTCAAGCATCCGAGAGAACACCGACTTGACATCAGTGCCCTCCTCATACTCGCCCTCACCATACACGTGGGCAAACCTGAAGAGAAACGGTGGCAGCAGTGTACGGCGGCGGCTGATTACCGCCAGCATGTGGGCTACCACCTCCCCGATGCCATTCTGTACGACAGCCATGCACGGTGTCATGCCGGAAGTGCCCTCAAGAATCTTGAAGAAAGCCACGCTGTGGAAAAAATTGCGACATTGCATCACAGGCAGGTCGCCACTGCGTGTTATTAACCGTACACTGACATCATTCATACGGCAAAAATAGCAATTCTTTTCTAATTAATGACTCTTTAGCAACCGTTATTTGACAAATTTGCTTAATTTTGTATCATAGCACAGGACATACACGATGAGAATAACATTTATAGGAGCCGGAAATGTCGCGACACATCTGGCACAGGCCTTGAGGGCCAATGGTAATGAGATAACACAAGTGTACAGCCGCACGGAGCAGTCGGCCAAACTACTTGCCGACAAGGTGGCGGCCACATACACCACCAGTCTGGCCGATGTCAGAGCAGATACCGACATGTTCATCATATCCGTCTGCGATGATGCCATAGCACATATTATAAATGCCATAGGCCCACTCAACGACAATGCCATATACGCACATACGGCTGGCAGTGTGCCTATAGACATACTCAGAGGACATGCCACCAGATATGGTGTGATGTACCCCATGCAGACATTCTCCAAAGCCAAGTCCATGGACTTGCGGCGCGTACCATGCTACACCGAAGGCTCAGACGAAGCCACACTCCACGAAATCAACGCCCTTGCTGCCAGCATATTCGGCAATGTAAGGGAGATGACGAGCCAAGACCGCCGCTATCTGCACCTTGCAGCCGTGTTCGCCTGCAACTTCACCAACTACTGCTACGACATCGCGGCGGCCATAGTCGGAGAAAAGGGCATCCCCTTCAGCGACTTCACACCGCTCATAGAGGAGTCGGTAGCCAAGCTGAGAGAGTTTTCCCCCTTCGAGGCACAGACAGGCCCTGCCGTGAGATACGACAAGGGTGTAATGCAACGCCAACTGGACTTGCTCTCGGACAAACCCAAGTGGCAAGACATATACAGGCTTATGTCTGCCGGAATACACGACAGACATAGCTGACCATGCGGCTCCCGTAGCCTCACCGCACGCACATCCATCCGTCAAATGCCGTGCTGATGGTCATGCCGCATATCATCAATCAAGCAAACTATTTCAACAAACCACAACATGATAAATTACGATCTGAAGAAGATAAAGGCCATAGTGTTCGACGTAGACGGAGTACTGTCTACCGCCACCATACCCATGTCTACGACAGGCGAGCCCATGCGCACCGTCAATATCAAGGACGGCTATGCCATACAACTGGCCATGAAACTCGGCCTGAGAATAGCCATTATCACGGGAGGCAACACCGAGTCTGTAAGGAAACGGTACGAAGGCCTCGGGGTAAAGGACGTGAATATGGGCTGCGCCGTGAAAATCATCACCTATGATGAGTTTCTAAGCAAATACGGACTCACCGATGACGAAGTGATATACGTAGGCGACGACATACCCGACTACCAGGTGATGCAACGCGTAGGATGCCCTTGCTGCCCGTCTGACGCGTGCAGCGAGATAAAGGACATAAGCACATACGTGTGCCAAATGGCAGGAGGCAACGGATGCGCACGCGACATCATAGAACAGGTGTTGCGGGCCCAAGGCAAGTGGATGGCCGACAACAAGGCTTTCGGGTGGTGACACCACTTTCCGAAACGGGCCATTTCGCGCTGCGATTCGGCCCATTTCGCAAGCCCAAACGGCCCATTTCGCAATGTAAAACGGCCCGTTTTGAAATGCGTTATAGCACCATAAAAATACACGCATCATAACATAAAGTAAATGAGCAAGTTAAATATAGTTTTATCAAGTAATTCTCCACGCCGCAAAGAGTTGCTTTCGGGCTTGGGGCTCGATTTCAGAGTGCATGTCATCGGTGGCATAGACGAGTCTTATCCGCACGACCTCCCAGCATCAGATGTCCCTCAGTATATAGCCAAGAAGAAGGCCGCTGCGTATAAGATAGCTGACGATGAGATAGTGATAACGGCCGACACACTGGTCATAGTAGGCAATGAGATACTGGGCAAGCCACACGATGCTGACGATGCACGCAGGATGCTGCATACCATAAGTGGGCGCAAGCACCAGGTGACAACTGGTGTCTGCATCACGTCCAAAGACCGCCAGTCGGCATTCTCCGTGACCACCGATGTCGCATTCCGCACCCTTACCGATGAGGAGATAGACTTCTACGTAACCAACTACAAGCCGCTGGACAAGGCTGGGGCGTATGGCATACAGGAGTGGATAGGCTACATAGGTGTTGAGTCAATACACGGCAGCTACTTCAACGTGATGGGACTGCCCGTGCAGCGGATATACTCGGAGCTTGTAAGCAAATTCGGTCTGAGTCTTGATGACTTGCGAAAGGAAGTATGACGAGGATGTACAATTGGCAGATAACGCATTAAACATAAAATCAAATAAAAATGACTATCACACTGATTACATGCATATTATGCTTCATATTAGGATTTGCAATATCTTATCTTCTCGGCAAGAGTAAGCACTCCGCACTCACTGAGCGTCTGAATATGATGCTGGAACAGGCCGAGGAGGCACGGAGGCAAGAGCAGAAGAAAGAAGCCGAGGCCGAAGCGAGACTCGAGTCTACGAAGCGGGAGCTGAGAGCGCAGTACGACAGCGACTTGCTCGCCAAGGAGAAAGTCTACGATGAGATGCTGGAGGCCAAGGAGAGGGCCTACCACGATGGATTGGAAGCACAGGAGAAGAGACACACGGAGGTAATAGCAGCACAGCAGCAGAGATTCGACGAGACCATGAAAAAGGTTCTTGAACAAGCGACCAATGCCACCAACGACATGCTCAAACGCCGCCAGAAGGAGTTTGAGGAGTCGAGCAGCAGCAGCATCGGCCTCATACTCAACCCTCTGCGCGAGACGATAGAAAGTATGAAGAAAACCATGAGCGAGAGCACCCTGAGACAGACGGAGATGGGAGCTGCCATGAAGGAGAACATAGACCACATGCTCAAGCAAAGCCGTGCTGCCCAGCTCAGTGCCGAGGAACTGACACGCGTGTTCAAGCACGGTAGCAAGGTGCAGGGCGACTGGGGCGAGACCGTACTTGACGAGCTCCTTGAGTCGCAGGGACTGACACGCGGCATACACTACGACACGCAGTCGGTAATCAAAAACGCAAATGGAGATACCGTGAAGTCGGCAGACGGCAGCATACTGCGGCCCGACATCATACTGCACCTCGACAAGCAGCGCGAGGTGATCATAGACTCAAAGGTGTCGCTGACGGCCTTCATAGACTACGTCAATGCAGACACGCCGGCCGATAAGGACAAGTACCTCAAGGCACACATAGAGAGCCTGCAAAAGCATGTCAAGGAACTGTCTGCCAAGGACTACTCATCGTACATACAGCCACCGAAAGTGAAGATGGACTACGTGATAATGTTTGTCCCCCACTCCGGGGCCCTATGGACAGCCCTTAACGCACAGCCAGACCTGTGGAGACGTGCCATGGAGAAGAATGTGTTTATTGCCGATGAGCAGACGCTGTTTGCGGCCCTGCGCATAGTAAGCCTCACATGGACGCAGATATCACAGGCACAAAACCACGAGAGAGTGTACGAACTCGCCAACGAGATGCTCGACCGCGTAGGGCAGTTCATCAAGAAGTACCATGCCATAGGCAAGGCACTGGAGTCTGCCAGCAAGGCATACGAAGATGCTGGCAAGAAGCTGAGCCCCAATGGGCAGAGCATCATACAGACCTGTGCCAAGCTGCAGAAGCTCGGAGCACGCCAGAACTCGCGCAATCCCATCCCGTCAATAGCGAGTGCTGAAGGACAGGAAATTCCTGATCTGGAGCCAAGCCTGCCACCATCAAGCAGTACGGTAAGTGGAGACGTGCAGTAGCACACGCGCCATACATGTAAAAGAGCATCTCTTATGACCAATATGCGCATTATACTCATAACACTCTTCTGGCTATGCGCCCTGTCAGGAAGCATGGCAAAGAACCGTATGGGCATATTGGAAAAGACGTTCGCATACGGCAGACGGATGGACACCTGCTGCATGACCGAGCGCGAGGAGTATGCCTATACCAAATACAGCATTTCCACAGAGAGGCGCAACCCCATACTGCTGGCCGTGCCTACGATGTATGCCATAGCACACAGCGGCGAGCGCACACATATCGGCGAGACCTATGACAAGACGGTGATAGACAGCATGGGCAACATGACCGCAAGCCGTCTGCTGCAGCTCACTACCATACCGCACAACAAGACGGCCATGACCACCCTGCTGAAATACCTCACCCCGAATGTATATGGCACTACCATCATAGGCAACAGCATACTGTCGCCCTTCCACCGCCACAACCGCCGGTATTACAGGTACACCGTCAGCCAGATGGCCGACGGCACGGCGAGCATCATATTCAAGCCGAAGGTGAGGAGTGCGCAGTTCATAGCGGGCTATGCAGTAGTAGACGCGGCCACAGGCCGGATAGTGAGGACGTGCTTTGACGGCGAATATGACATGATAAAGTTTTTCCTCGAGCTTGACATGAACGACAGCGGCAAGTTGTCTCTATACCCCAAGTCATGCCGCCTTGAAGCCCGATTCAAGTTCATGGGCAACCGCATCACCTCCAGATACATGGCCATGTACGGGCTGCACAAGGGTCTGCCCGACTCCACTGCCGTACACACGCAGCACGACATGGCCGACATGGACTCCGTGCGCCCTTTGCCTCTCACTACCGATGAGCTGGCAATGGTAAGCAGACGTGTGGCACAGACGGAGGACACGGCATCAGAGAAGAGGCGGAGCAGCTTCGCCGCCTTCCTGTGGGACAACATAGGAGAAAACCTCATAGGCAGGATAAAGTCGGACTTCGGGCACAACAAGCAGGGGTATGTGCGCATAAGCCCCATACTGAACCCTCTGTATTTCGGTTACAGCGGACGCAAGGGCATAACATACAAGTTTGACGTGAGAGCCAACTACTCATTCTCAGACAACAGCAACATAGCCATGCGCGTAAAAGCCGGCTACTCGTTCAAGCAGCACCTGTTCTACTTCAACATCCCCACCGTATTCTATTTCAACAGGAAGCGCAACGGTTTCATAGAGATGGAGTTCGGTAATGGCAACAGAATCACCAATTCGGAGGTGGCACAGAAACTGAAAGAGCAGTCACAGGACTCCGTGATATGGAGCAAGATGGGGCTTGAGTACTTCAAGGACATGAGCTATAAGCTCAACGCCCACTACGACCTTAGCGACAAGTTCGGCATCCAGGCCGGCATGGTGCTTCACAGGCGCACGGCCATAGACAAGCAGTCGTTCGTCACGTCAGGCATGTCGCCGCACTTCGTGTCAGCCGCTCCGACAATAGAGCTGCAGTTCCGCCCGACAGGATATAGCGGCCCTGTCATCACCGCCAACTACGAGCGCAGCATAAAAGGATTCATGACTGCCAACATAGGCTACGAGAGATATGAGTTTGACGCTCAATACAGGCACGCCCTCAAGAGCCTGTCGTCACTACAGATGAGGATAGGCACAGGCTTCTACACCAATAAGGGCAAGGACTGGTACTTCCTCGACTACTCCAACTTCCACGAGGAGAACATCATCGGCGGGTGGAACGACAACTGGACCAACGACTTCGAACTGCTCAACTCCAACTGGTACAACGCCTCACGCTATTATGTACGCGCCAACGTCACATACGAGTCGCCAGTGATAGCCATAGCATGGATTCCGTTTATAGGCCGCTTCATAGAGAAAGAGCGCATATACATAAACACTCTCGACGTGACACGGCTCCACCCATACATAGAGTACGGGTACGGCATAGCCACGCACATACTGTCAGCAGGAATGTTCGTAGGTCAGAAGAACGGACGCTTTGATGGCTTTGGCGTACGGTTTGGATTTGAGCTGTTCAGACAATGGTGACATTCGGACGGCCGCCATGTCTGTCACCACAAATTATGTTTTATTAAGCAATAGTCCTAAAAATTAGGCTCTTCCACGCCAAGCATATAAAAAAAATGTCGTATTTTTGCAATCAATTTGATTAAATACTAATTTGTTATGGTTAAAATCACATTTCCAGATGGCTCAGTCCGTGAATACGAACAGGGCGTTACTGGGCTTCAAATCGCAGAGAGCATTTCGCCGGCTCTCGCCCGCGACATTGTATCTTGCGGTGTAAATGGCGAGACAGTCGAGCTTAACCGCCCCATCAACGAGGATTCGGCGATAGCTCTCTACAAATTCGACGACGAGGAAGGCAAGCACACCTTCTGGCACACATCTGCACACCTGTTGGCTGAAGCACTCCAAGAGCTGTATCCAGGCATACAGTTCGGATTCGGCCCTGCCATAGAGAATGGCTTTTTCTATGACGTAATGCCCAAGAAGGGCGATGTCATCAGCGAAAGCGACTTCGGCAAGATAGAAGAGAAGATGAAGGAACTTGCCAAGAAGAACGAGGCTGTAGTACGCAAGGAGATATCCAAGGCCGATGCCCTGAAGGAGTTTAAGGCCGCTGGACAAGAATATAAGTGCGAGCACATTGAGCAGGATCTTGAGGACGGCACTATCACCACATATACGCAGGGGGCGTTTACCGACCTCTGCCGTGGCCCGCACCTCATGAGTACAGGCGCTATCAAGGCCATCAAGATAACGAGTGTAGCCGGTGCCTTCTGGCGTGGCGATGCCAAGCGCGAGCAGATGACCCGTATCTATGGTATAAGTTTCCCGAAGAAGAAGATGCTCGATGAGTATCTTGCCATGATAGAGGAGGCCAAGAAACGCGACCACCGCAAGATAGGCAAGGAGATGGAACTGTTCATGTTCTCTGACCGCGTAGGCAAGGGACTCCCCATCTGGTTGCCGAAGGGCACACAGCTCCGCCTCCGCCTTCAGGAACTTCTCCGCAGCCTGTTGCGCCCATACAACTACCAGGAGGTGATAACTCCAGGCATCGGCGGCAAGAGTCTCTACGTGACATCCGGCCACTACGCCCACTACGGCAAGGACGCATTCCAGCCCATACACACGCCCGAGGAGGATGAGGAGTATATGCTCAAGCCTATGAACTGTCCTCACCACTGTGAGATATACGCACGCAAGCCGCGCTCATACAAAGACCTGCCATTACGTATCGCTGAGTTTGGCACGGTATTCCGCTACGAGAAGAGCGGTGAGCTTCATGGACTGACACGTGTACGCACATTCACACAGGACGATGCGCACATCTTCGTTCGCCCCGATCAGGTGAAAAAGGAGTTTGAGGCCATAATCGACATCATTCTGAAAGTGTTCGGTATATTCGGATTCGACAACTATGAGGCACAGATATCACTTCACGACCCCAAGGACACTGAGAAATACATAGGCAGTCCTGAGATATGGGAAGAGAGTGAGAATGCCATCCGCGAGGCATGCAAGGAGAAAGGTCTGAACGCCCACGAGGAGATTGGCGAGGCTGCTTTCTACGGCCCGAAGCTCGACTTCATGGTGAAAGACGCCATCGGCCGCCGCTGGCAGCTCGGTACTATACAGGTAGACTACAACCTCCCGTCACGATTCCGTCTGGAGTACACGGCTGAGGACAACACCAAGAAAACGCCTGTGATGATACACCGTGCCCCGTTCGGCTCACTGGAGCGTTTCACAGCCGTCCTCATCGAGCACACTGCAGGACACTTCCCGTTGTGGCTCACTCCTGATCAGGTGGCCATACTGCCTATCTCGGAGAAGTTCAACGACTACGCCAAGAAGGTGGCCGCATACTTCGACAAGGTGGGGGTACGCGCACTTATCGATGACAGAAACGAGAAAATCGGCCGCAAGATACGCGACAACGAGATAAAGCGCATACCGTACATGGTAGTGGTTGGCGAGAAAGAAGCCGCTGACGGACTCGTGTCCATGCGTAAGCAAGGTGGTGGAGAGCAGGCCACTATGACAATGGAAGAGTTTGCTAAGCACATAAACGAGGAAGTGGCCGCACAGCTCGAGACCACAAAGGCATAATTCATAACATGCCATTGACGGACTGCATATTACCTCTCAACAGGCATTGGCGTAGTCCATACTGAGGCAAAAGACATCCTACACTATAAAGGGAGCCCCTGTCAACACATTGTTGTCAGGGGCTCCCTTTATAGTGCAGGATGAGTTATGGAATCAGTCACACCACAAGTTTTCCATATTCGCCATACATCATCAAGCTGATGAGTATGCTTATCGTCTTTATTTTTCTCTACGCGCCCGGGCTTGTCTGTACAAATCGAGCAGCATGCCTTGCGGCACACCATTCTTCTGCAATGCGTCAAGCTCGCCCACGGCCTCATCACGACGCTTCAAGGCTATAAGCACCTTTATGTGATTTAAGCGATAGTCTGTATTAGAGCCGTCAAGCCTTATAGCCTCCTTGAAGTCATACTCCGCAAGTTCCAGCTTACCGCTTTCCTGCTCAAAGCCACCACGAGCAGCATAGACAATGGCGCTGTCGGGGTATTGATTGACCAACTGGTTTATCTGATCCATCGCCTCCGTGAAGTGCTTGTCCTTATAATTGAGCAAAGCCAGACCAAGTCTTGCCTCAAAATTACCGGGAACGACAGTCAGCACAGACTGATAGTCGAGCCTTGCGAAATCATAACGTTTCAGTTTCTCATTGACAAATGCCCTGAAATAGCGTGCCGTTATATTCTCAGGATAGCGCATGATGACTTTGTCATACTCGCTTTTGGCATATTCCCACTGCTCCAACTGCACATTCCATGCAGCCTTCCTCAGACGTAAGTCCACAGAGTCGGGGTAATAGTCCAAAAGCTCCGAGGCAGCCTTCAAGCTGTCACGGAGCTGTTGCTTGCTCTGCGCCATAGAACTCATAGGCACAGAGCACAGCATGACAAAGACGATGATGAGGCATCCCGTCATCGTATGTCTCATGCTTTCTTGATGAAGTCTACAATCCACTTGCCCACTTCCTTGGTGCCATACTCAGCACCTCCAGGCACTTGTATCTCTGGAGTACGCACATTAGCGTCAAGCGACGCATCGACAGCCTTACGAATGAGTGCCCCTTCTTCTTTAAGGTCGAAATACTCAAACAACATAGCCACCGAAAGTATCTGTGCAAGCGGATTGGCGATATTCTTGCCCGTAGCCTGCGGCCATGAGCCGTGAACGGGCTCAAAGACCGGTGTGCTCTCGCCTGTAGAGGCCGAAGGCAGCAATCCCATTGAGCCAGAGATGCAGCTTCCCTCATCAGTAAGTATGTCACCGAATGTGTTTTCAGTCACCATCACATCAAAGAATGAGGGCTCTGTAATCATGCGCATTGACGCATTGTCAACATACATATAGTCTACATTGACATCGGGATAAGACGGCTCCATCTCCTTGGCTATCTGCCTCCACAGACGTGAGGATGCAAGCACATTGGCCTTGTCTACGACTGTGAGGTGATGTCTGCGCTTACGGGCATACTCGAATCCCACCTTCAGTATGCGCTCTATCTCGGGGCGCGTGTAGAGGTCGGTGTCATAGGCTTTGTCATTGTCCTGGTATTTCTCACCGAAATACATACCGCCAGTCAACTCCCTTATACATACGAAGTCGGCATTCTTGACAAGCGACTCCTTCAACGGCGACATGTGGAGCAAGCACTTGAATGTCTGTATAGGACGTATGTTGGCAAACAAGCCGAGTTTCTTGCGCATGGCAAGCAAGCCCTGCTCTGGGCGCACCTTGGCCGTAGGGTCATTGTCGAATTTCGGGTCACCGACGGCTGCGAAAAGCACTGCATCAGCATTCTTGCAAGTGCTGAATGTCTGCTCAGGGAACGGGTCACCGACCTTGTCGATAGCGGCAGCTCCACACAAAGCCTCCTCGTAGCTGACCTCATGGCCGAACTTTGCTGCTACCGCGTCAAGTACGTCTACACCTTGCCTCATTATCTCGGGGCCTATACCATCGCCCGCAAGAACCGCAATCTTTAGTTTCATAATATATTCTAACAATTAATAATTTACAATTTTTCTATTCTGAACATGATTATTTTCCGTACCATACATGATGAAGAGCTCTTATAGGCATGCTGTTTTCCGTACCAAACACGATAAAGGGACGCACGTATGTGCTTTTAGTCATGAAACTCCTCCTCTATCATGTTAAGCATCTTGAACGTAGCCTTTATAGCCGACTCTGTCTGGTCGGCATCAAGCCCACGTGTACGCATCAGCTTACTGCCATTACGCCAAGTGATTACTGTCTGCACGAGGGCATCGGTACGTCCGCCGGGCGGTATCGTCACATAGTAATTCTCAAGCGTCGGGAAAGTACGGTTAAGCCGCGTCTTGTATATCTTACGCAAAGCCTTGACAAAAGCATCATACTGTCCATCGCCCGTACAGTCGGCCTCATAGTCAGCACCATTGATGCTCACCTTGATGCTTGCGAGCGGCTTCAGACCATAACTTGTAGACACCATGTAGCTTATAAGCCTGACTTTATCCTCAGGTACGGAATGCTTGAGTACATCATTAACTATATACGGTAAATCGTCCTGCGTCACGAGTTCCTTCTTGTCACCAAGTTCAGTGATACGCTTTGTCACTTTACGTGTCTGTTCTGGGGTCAGCTCAAGCCCAAGTTCTTCAAGATTCTTGGCAATGTTTGCCCGTCCGCTGTTCTTGCCAAGAGCGTATGCACGCTTTCGCCCAAAACGCTCAGGAATCAACTCATTGCAGTAGAGATTGTCCTTGTTGTCGCCGTCGGCATGCACGCCAGCCACTTGAGTAAACACATTCTCACCGACAATGGGCTGATTTGAAGAAATGGCTATGCCGCTATATCCCTCTACGAGTCTGCTTATATCGTTCAACTGGTTCTCATGAATGGATGTCCTGGCGTGGAAGTGGTCTCTGAGTATCACCTGAACACTCGCCAATGGAGCATTTCCACACCGCTCACCCAATCCATTGACCGTGACATGCAAGCCTCTTGCGCCACATAATACGGCAGCGAGCGAATTGCTTACAGCAAGGTCGTAGTCGTTATGGGCATGGAAATCGAAGTGTGTGGCTGGGTACCGTCGAACCATCTTGCGCATGTATTCAACACACTGAAGAGGATTCATTATGCCAAGAGTATCTGGCAGAAGAAACCGTTTTATACCCGTCTTGCACAGAGCATCCATCATGTAGAACACGTAGTCAGGCGAGTCCTTCATACCCGAGCTCCAATCCTCAAGGTACAGGTTCACGTCAAGCCCCTCAGACTGAGCATACTCCATAACATCCAAGATATCAGAGAGATGCTCTTCTGGGGTTTTCTTCAACTGGTGTACGCAGTGCTTCAGTGAGCCCTTGGCAAGAAGATTGATGACCCTTCCACCACAATCACGTATCCAGTCTACAGACAAATGCCCGTCTACAAACCCGAGCACCTCTACCCTTTCGAGTTTGCCTATGCTCCTTGCATACCGGCAAATCATACTCACGGCCTCTTTCTCGCCCTCAGACACTCTTGCAGAAGCCACCTCTATGCGGTCTACATTCACGTCATTGAGCAGTTTTCTGGCTATGACGAGTTTCTCATGGGGCAGAAAGCTCACTCCGCTGGTTTGCTCTCCGTCCCTGAGTGTTGAGTCCATAATCTCGACATACGGTCCACCGTCGGCCTTATGCCGTGTCAAGCGTTCGCTTTCTCCCATTCCACAATCTTGTCTTTGTTCTGCAACAGATAGTCTATGTCATCGAGTCCGTTCATAAGACAATGTTTCTTATACTCATTGATTTCAAAATGCTCGCTGTGACCTGTGGCCTTGTTCGTAACAGTCTGGTTAGGCAAGTCCACCTCAACTTCCATAGTACGGTCTGCCGCTATACTGTCGAACAACTCCTTAAGGAATGGCTCGCTGACAACAACAGGCAAGACGAAATTATTGAGTTCGTTGTTCTTATGGATATCTGCAAAGAAACTGCTTATCACTACGCGGAAACCATATCCTGCAATGGCCCATGCAGCGTGCTCGCGCGATGAACCAGAACCGAAGTTCTTACCAGCAACAAGAATCACGCCACTATAATCGGGGTTATTCAACACGAAGTCTTTATTAACCGAACCATCACGATTGTATCGCCAATCCCTGAACAAATTGTCACCCATTCCCTCCTTGTCCGTAGCTTTAAGGAATCGTGCTGGAATTATCTGGTCTGTGTCAACATTCTCCAGTGGCAACGGTATGCACCGACTTGTTATAACATCAAATTTTTGTTTCATTTTCTTGTTTTTAAGAATAAAATGTCAATATCTGCTTAACACTTAATCTGTCATGCCATGTCGGCAAACTGTTATCACATCAATTCTCTCGGGTCTGTTATCACCCCCGTCACTGCCGCTGCCGCTGCAACAAGCGGGCTTGCCAACATAGTGCGTGCCCCAGGCCCCTGACGGCCCTCAAAGTTGCGGTTGCTTGTGCTGACACTGTACTTACCCGCAGGAATCTTATCATCATTCATGGCAAGACATGCAGAGCATCCGGGCTGACGTATCTCAAATCCAGCAGCCTCAATCACTTTGTCAAGCCCTTCCTCACGTATCTGCTTATCAACAGCCCAACTGCCTGGCACAAGCCAAGCCACTACGTCTGCTGCCTTGTGCCGACCTTTCACTATGGAAGCAAAAGCCCTGAAATCCTCGATGCGTCCATTGGTACAAGCTCCAAGGAACACATAGTCCACCTTATGTCCAAGCAATTTCTCACCTGGATTAAGCCCCATGTACTGAAGGCTCTTGACAAATGATGCGCGTCCTGCCTCATCTATCTCATCGAGAGTAGGTATGGTACCTGTGATACTTATGCCCATTCCTGGATTTGTGCCATACGTGATACGCGGCTCTATGTCTGCCCCATCAAACACAAGTTCTTTGTCAAACACTGCATCTGCACCGCTTTTCAGTGTATTCCAATAGGCTACGGCTTTATCCCACTCATCACCCTTGGGAGCATATTGACGGCCCTTGATATACTCAAAAGTAGTCTCGTCAGGGGCAACGAATCCACCACGTGCTCCCATCTCTATGGAAAGGTTGCAGAGAGTAAGTCTGCCTTCCATGGACATATTCTCCACTACATCACCAGCATACTCCACAAAATATCCTGTCGCTCCACTCGTAGTCAGCTTTGACATCAGATAGAGAGCAACGTCCTTTGCAACGACTCCTTTTCTAAGGTTGCCATTGATTTTGATACGCATGGACTTCGGCTTTTGCTGCAATATACACTCTGAAGCCATAACCATCTCCACCTCAGATGTGCCTATACCAAATGCGACAGCACCCACCGCACCATGCGTCGAAGTATGAGAGTCGCCACACACGATGGTCATGCCAGGCAAAGACAAACCTTTCTCTGGGCCTACGACATGTATGATACCATTGTCTTGAGACATCATTCCATAATGAGTAAGCCCGAACTCCTTGCAATTAGCCGCGAGTGTATCTACCTGCTTTTTAGACACAGGGTCGGCGATAGGCTTATCCTGATCGTGCGTCGGGGTGTTATGGTCTGGCATACATATGATATGGTCAGGGCGGAAACATTTGAGACCACGTCTCCGCAATCCATCAAACGCCTGTGGAGAAGTCACCTCATGACAATAGAGTCTGTCTATATATAACTGTGTGGGGCCATCCTTTACGATTTGCACGACGTGCTTGTCCCAGATTTTATCAAACAATGTATTCATAATAAGTCTGCAAAATTACGTTTATTTTACTTTGAACTTGTTTATACAGTCGATATATGCCTCTACCGAGGCTGTCACTATATCCGTATTAGCACCGAATCCATAATAGACATTGCCGTCGTACTCCACCTGCATGTGTACCTTACCTATGTCATCAGAGCCCTTGGATATAGCCTGTATTGTGAATTCCTTCAGAATCATGTGTTTCTGAATGATTTTCTTAAGCGCACTGATGGCTGCGTCAACAGGACCGTTGCCGGTCGATGCCTCCTCAAACTTCTGACCTGATATGTCAAGGCCAATACTTGCCACGCTCCTTACGCCCATGCCTGTCGTGACTTGCAGGAAGTCGAGTTTCACAGCATGTGCCTCTGCGGTGTCTGCTCCTGCGAGCATGAGTATGTCGTCGTCGTTGACTTCTTTCTTCCGGTCGGCAAGTTTGAGGAAGTTCTGATACAATTTATCAAGTTTATCCTCATTTTCCACATTGACACCAAGTACATGCAGACGGTATTTCAGTGCCGCGCGTCCCGAACGGGCAGTAAGGACTATCATGTTGTCGTCAAGTCCCACATCCTTCGGATTCAT
Organism: Prevotella sp.; assembly: GCA_022775985.1. GTDB lineage: Bacteria > Bacteroidota > Bacteroidia > Bacteroidales > Bacteroidaceae > Prevotella. The sequence goes on along the minus strand of JALFIM010000071.1, from coordinate 73,120 downwards.
TATTTCGTATGTCTGCACATTCTTAAGAACACCATCTTGATGTATGCCGCTGGAGTGTGCGAAAGCATTACGGCCGACGATAGCCTTATTAGGCTGCACGGGCATGTTCATGAGCGAACTCACCATACGGCTTGTAGGATAAATCTTCGTGGTATTGATATTGGTGTCAATGTCAAGTCCCTTATGACACTTCAGTATCATTGCTATCTCCTCAAGCGATGTATTGCCGGCACGCTCACCTATTCCGTTGATAGTAACCTCCACCTGACGGGCACCATTCATCACTCCACTCAATGTGTTGGCTGTGGCCATGCCGAGGTCATTGTGGCAATGTGTAGATATTATGGCTTTGTCGATGTTGTCTACATGCTCCATCAGATATTTTATCTTGTCGCCGTACTCTGTCGGCAGACAGTAACCTGTCGTATCAGGGATATTCACAACGGTTGCACCAGCTGCGATGACAGCCTGCACGACACTTGCCAAGTATTCATTATCCGTGCGCCCAGCATCCTCAGCATAGAATTCCACGTCCTCCACATACTTCTTTGCATACTTTACGGCAGCCACAGCTCTCTCAAGTATCTCCTCACGCGTTGAGTTGAACTTATACTTGATATGGCTGTCGCTTGTGCCTATACCTGTATGTATACGTTTGTGCTTGGCGTATCTGAGTGACTCCGCAGCCACGTCGATATCCTTCTCCACGGCACGTGTCAAAGCACATATAGTAGGCCATGTCACAGCCTTGCTTATCTCTATAACAGAATTGAAGTCGCCAGGACTGGATATAGGGAAACCCGCTTCTATGACATCCACGCCCAATTGCTCCAGTTGTTTGGCCACTTGGATTTTCTCTACTGTGTTCAACTGACATCCCGGGACTTGCTCACCGTCGCGCAATGTCGTGTCAAAAATAAATAATCTGTCACTCATCTTCTCATATAATTTTCATGTCAACGAAAGAGCCTTTCACACACTTGCAAGTGAGAAAGGCTCTTCAACATATAACTAATGTATATCATACTGCACGACTCACTTGTCCGCTCACGACTTGGAGGCGGATGTTTAACTGTGCGTTTAGTAGGATATTCATGCTAATCATTGTTTCTGACATTTTATTATCTCTTTTTACAGTTGCAAAGATAATAATATTTTTACAACAGACAAAGAAATTATTACTTTTTTAGCACTATTCCTTACGATTTACCACATTTGAGCATATTTTATTTATTTGGTATTAGTTGTATTTAGAAGCAATATACAGATATGGCAGACACCCCACTAAGCAACGTGCAGTGTCTGCCAATCTATCAACGCCAGTCTATGTGCAACAGTATTTGTTTCCCATTACTCATACACCTCGTCTATATCCATTGCTCCTCCGTAGTTGTCCTCCTTTAGGCAAGGATTATAATCGGCAGGAATACCGAAAGTCGTAGCTTGACTATACCCAAGCGACTTGTCAGCATAAACCTTTTTCATGAAATAGGCCCATATAGGCAGAGCCATTGACGCGCCTTGCCCCATACGCATGGAGTCGAAATGTATGTCACGGTCCTCACCGCCAACCCAACAACCGCTGACAAGTTCTGGCGTTACCCCCATAAACCAAGCATCTGAGTTGCGGTTGGTGGTTCCTGTCTTTCCGCCCATCTCACCAGTGAGTCCATACTTGAAGCGCAGCCTTCCAGCCGTTCCACCATCCACAACGCCCTTGAGAAGTACAAGCATCTTGTTTGCACTCTCAGAACTTATAACTTCATTCATACGAGGCTGGAATTTCGCTATTACATTGCCATCGTTATCCTCTATGCGCGTCACAAAAAGCGGAGCCGTGCGTATGCCGTGATTGACGAAAGTGGTGTACGCGCTCACCATCTCGGCCACCGAGGCATCGCACGGGCCGAGACACAGAGCCATAGACGGATGTATGTCCGGGTTGTTGAGACCATAGGCATGCAACAGGTTGACAAACTGCTGCGGGTTTAGTTTGCTCATCAAATAAGCCGATATCCAGTTGTTAGACTGTGCAAGCCCCCACTTCAACGTGACCATCTCCCCATACCGCTTACGACTCGCATTACGCGGTGTCCATGGTCTGCCGGCCACCATGTACGTCTGCTGCACGTTTGGAGCCTTGTCGCAAGGAGAGAATCCGCTCTCCATAGCCAGCGAATAGAGGAATGGCTTTATAGTAGAGCCTACTTGCCTACGGCCAGTCATCACCATGTCATACATGAAGTGCGTATAGTTCAATCCCCCCACATAAGCCTTCACAAGTCCCGTCTTTGGATCCATGCTCATGAAACCGCTTCTAAGAAACGACTTGGCATAGCGTATGCTGTCAATGGGAGCCATCAGCGTATCTATATCACCATGATAAGTAAACACCGACATCATAGTTGGGGTATGGAACGACTTGTGTATCTCGTCGTTCGATGCGCCAGCCGCTTTCAATGCACGGTAACGCTCACTCTGGACGACAGCCTTCTCCATTATCTGGTTCACCTGTTTCGTGGTGAGCTGCTCCGTGAAAGGCGCGTTTGGCTTAGTGCGGTTTTCTCTGAAGAACTCTGGCTGAAGGGCCTTGGCTACATGTCCGTAGACAGACTCCTCGGCATATTTCTGCATACGGGAGTTTATCGAGGTGTAGACCTTCAGTCCGTCCATATTCAAATTGTATGGACGGCCGTCCTTCTTGAAATTTTTGTTACACCATCCATACAATGGGTCGCTGACCCACGCGATGGAATCAAGCACATACTGCGATTTGTTCCAAGCAGGATAGTCAGATTTGTCAGGCTTAGTTGCCGACATATACATACGTAAGAATTCACGGAAATAAGGCGCCGTACCATCCTTATGGTCTATGCGATGGAAATTGAGCGCAAGAGATTCCGACTTATACTTATCAAACTCCTCATCCGACAAATAGCCCTGCTTCACCATCTGTGCCAACACCACATTGCGGCGCTCGGTACATCTGTCTGGGTAGCGGACAGGATTGAACAGCGAAGGATTCTTACAGAGCCCGATAAGTGTGGCCGCCTCACAGACATTAAGATCCTTTGGTTCCTTGTTGAAATACGTATTCGCTGCGGTCTTGATGCCCACTGCGTTATGCAGGAAGTCAAAATAATTGAGGTACAGGGCTATAATTTCCTCTTTCGTATAGTACCGCTCCAACTTCACAGCTATCACCCACTCTATCGGTTTCTGGAAAAGGCGGTCAAGAGTACTTGAAGCTGTACCAGAATAGAGTTGTTTGGCCAACTGCTGTGTTATAGTAGACCCACCGCCAGCACTGGCTTGACCGAGTATTCCACGTTTTATCAAGGCACGGCACAACGCGATGAAGTCTATACCAGAATGTGAATAGAACCGATAGTCCTCCGTAGCCACAAGTGCCTGTACGAGATACGGCGACAACTCATCATAGTCTACACACACGCGGTTCTCGCGATTGAAGTTCCAAGTACCTATCACCTTACCATCCTCAGTGTACACCTGTGTCGCAAAACGGTTGATAGGATTCTGAAGATCCTCTATGGGTGGCATATATCCTATCCAGCCATTCCATATTGCCGTGAACGCAACACCTACGGTCAAGAATCCTATAAGTATAAGAGCCCACAAAAAGTGAATTATAGCTTTACGCATTTCCTTTTAATATTATAACATAAAAACATCACAGCATGCCGCCTTACATGTATTACGAGACACCATTGCCAACGTGAGAGGCAGTCATACACGCCCATACACTGTTTTACCTATCGCCCCATGAATACATGCTCCACAACAGGCTGCCACAGCAGCATACGTACATGCCGTAAAATACTATTCTGCAAAATTAGACAAAAATTCCGAAATATCACTTTTTTGCCTATAAAAACGAAATGCGCCCAACATTAAGGTGCGTCATGGCATAGCAAGCAACAATAAGTCAACATTAAAAGTATGGATTTTCACCAAGTCATAAATGACCGCCAAACAAAAAGCGAAATACAAAAGAAGCAAAAAAGGCTGTGCCTTTGTACAGCACAGCCTTATACTTTCATCGGAAGCAAATGATTTACTTCACCTTGTCTACGATTGCCTTGAATGCCTCGGGATTGTTTACTGCGAGGTCAGCGAGGACCTTGCGGTTAATCTCGATACCTGCCTTGTGGAGAGCGCCCATGAGTGTAGAATAGCTCATGTTCTCGAGACGGGCAGCGGCATTGATACGCTGAATCCACAGTGAGCGGAAGTTACGCTTTTTGTTACGACGGTCACGATAGGCATAGGTCAAACCCTTCTCCCATGTGTTCTTTGCTACCGTCCATACATTCTTTCTTGCACCAAAATAACCTTTGGTAAGCTTAAGAATACGAGTTCTCTTTGCTTTCGAAGCAACGTGATTTACTGATCTTGGCATAGTTTTTCTTTTCCTTTAAAGTTTTTTGACTAATGGATTAACGGAGGCAGAGCAAATCACGAACCTGCTTGAGGTTGCTGTTGTCTACGATTGCCTGATGAACCAGATTTCTCTTCTGCTTCTTTGTCTTCTTAGTCAGAATGTGACTGTGGTAAGCATGATGTCTTTTGATCTTACCTGTACCAGTGAATCTAAATCTCTTTTTAGCACCGGAGTTTGTCTTAACTTTTGGCATTTTTTTAAATTTTAATTATTGTTATATTTGTGGCAACGCATATACCCGGCGTTACGCACAATTCTCGTATTACTCGTTATCTGCAGCTGATTTGAGCTTTCGCATAGCCTCATCGCTGATTTTGGCATTGGCGAGGAGTCCCGAATTCTCGTCTACTGGCTTGTCTGTGGCAACAGCATCCTTTGCCTCTGCCTCTCTCTTCTCGCGATCCATCTTCTGCTGGCTCTTCTTGGCTACGCCAGCTTTCTTGGGAGCGAGATAAAGAAACATCTTCTTTCCATCAAGTTTCGGCAACTGCTCTACTTTAGCATACTCCTCCAAATCATTAGCGAAGCGAAGCAGCAACACCTCACCTTGCTCCTTGAACAGGATAGAGCGGCCACGGAAGAACACATAGGCACGCACCTTGTTGCCTTCGGTAAGGAATTCCTGTGCATGTTTGAGTTTGAACTGGTAGTCATGCTCATCGGTCTGCGGCCCAAACCTTATCTCCTTGATATCAACCTTTACCTGCTTCTGTTTCATTTCCTTAGCACGCTTTTTCTGTTGATACAAGAATTTGCTATAGTCAATGATACGACAAACTGGAGGTTGCGCATTCGGTGATATCTCAACAAGATCAACGCCCTGCTCCCGAGCCATTTCCAATGCTTGGCGAGTTGGCAATACCATAGACCCGTCCTCACCCGCGATTCTTACTTCCCTAACGCGAATCTGCTCATTCACGCGGTACTGATACTTCATTTTGTCATTTTTCATCAATTCACTTTATATAAGCGGCTGCAAAGTTACTAAAAAACGGCCGAACCATCAAAATATTTCAAGTGTTTTTTGAATTAATTGCCTGTCAACAGCACTTTTATGTCATTCTCGCCTACTCCTTGCGTTTCCAAAGCCTACTTTTCCATGCGACATGACCGCCAGACAAGCAGCAAAGCGGCAGGATATGGGCACAAGCCCCACATCCTGCCGCCATCAGACTTAGCGGTTCACATCGCTATATTATATAATGTATATACTGCGCATTAGAATTTGTAAGCCAGAGTAAGCAACAACTGGTTGCGCTTGTTGCTGACCTTTACCGCCCCGGCATAGTTGTCAAGCGATACCTTCTGCAAGTTCTGGTTATCATCCCTAACATAGTAATCAGTATAGGCATCCATAAAAGGATGGAAATCTCCGTCCGTGACAGAGTATTGGTAGGCGAAATCCACCGAGAACTTATCAAGCGTATATCCGAATCCCAATGTGAAACGATTAGTGGCCTTCCAGTTCGTGTAGTCTGTAGCCGAACTGTAGTTTGATCCATACGAGTCAACACTACCGTCCTTGAATCCATTAGACTTGAACATCGGAGACACATAGTTATAGCCCAGACGTATAGCAAATGCCTTATACGGCTTATACTCTGCACCCAGTTTCAATGTAGACACGCCTTTCAACGTCTCCCTTGTGTGCCTGTTCATAGCATCATCACTATGGCTGTCGGTGTACGTATCACCCCAACCATCCTCATAGGTGCCGTCATTGACACGTGAGTCCAGCGAGCTATAGTCGGCATACTCATAAGTAGCACCCAAAGCTACATTATTGCCGATAGTATGCCCAAGACTCAAGCCAAACTTCCAAGGAGTGTACACCTTGAAGTCGTACGTAGCACCAGCCGAACCCGGGTAGTCACCCTTGTTTGGAGTGTTGTTGGCAATAATCGTGTAATTGGTGGTAGTGAGGTCATACCATGTAGGCGACGACACATACACACCTATACGGAACGGCGATGCCTCCACGGGACGTAATATAGCTCCTGCCGATATACTGTACCCCGTACCTGTTATCCTGCGCTCGTCAGACACCGTGAGGTCACCGTTAGCCTTGTCATTGCCGTCGAGTATCTGCTCAGTATAGAGACTCTGACCGCGATAATGCACGTCATGTATGCCCACCGTCATGCCAAGATACACGCGGTCGTTGATATTGCCACTTATATTGAAGTCGTACTCACCGATATAGCCTGTATCGCTGCGGCCGAACACATAGCCACTGGCATTGCTGTAATAGAAGCCTCCACCACTCATCATCAACGAGTTGTAGTACAAGTTGTCAAGCTGAGATGTATAATAGTTGGTTCCACGATACCCCCATGAAGCCTTTTCTATGTTTACAGGAGTAACGCCATTGCCATCAGTGTTGCCGAGGGCCTTTATGAAAGACAGGCGGTTCTGCGATGACCCGTTAAGAGCGTCAGCCGCCGACAGGATATAATCAAAGTTCTTGCTCTTCTTGTAATTGAACGCAAGATTCATGAACGACCTGTTGCCGCTGCGCATAGAGTACACGAAGCCACCCTGGTCAAAACTCATGTTTGTCTTGTTGCCGTACTTGAAGTCGGGCGCGGCATCCTGTGATACGAGCCCAAACGAGAGGCTTGCCGACGAACTGCGAAACAGTCCTATTCCAGCAGGGTTTGACGCTATCGTGGAGATGTCAGCACCAAGTGCCTCCATGGCACCGCCCATGCCCACATACCGAGCCGTTCCATTCAAGTCATTATCCACCATTTTCGTGTTCTCATACGTTTCCTGAGCATTGGCATGCACCATAAACATAGAGACGACACAAGCAAATATAAATCTTTTTCTCATAATTGTTTTCTCATAAATTGTCGTTTAACCAATCAAGCACAAGCAGCACACCATCATCTGCGGCCCATACGCACGCCACCGCCACCTGTGCCTACTCCAACGCCACGGCTTCCACCGAATGAGCCACCGCCGCTGAAGCCTCCAGATGCAGAGCCACGGCTGAACGACGGAGACGATGGCTGAGAGTATCTCACATTGCCGAAAGAGTTTTGGTTGCCGTATGCGGAGGTCGTGCTGCGCCGTGTACCGAAAGAGGTGTTGGAATTGCCACGGGCGTAGCCGCTGGCATAATCTCTCCGTGAGCCACTGTTATCACGTCTCACGCCTCCTGCATAATGCGACCTGTCATAATAGCCGAGCGTACCCGTATGCCCACGGCGGTATGCCACAACCGGGCCACCCCAGTAATGCGGATAGCCCCAGCCGCCCCAATAATATGATGAGTAGTACGGATAGCCCCATCCATAATAGGAATACATCCATGGGTCATAATACCATGGGTCATACCATCCGCCATACCAGGCCGAACGCCAGTAGGCGGGGCCATACAGGTAATAGCTGCTGGCATAGAACGGGTCATACCATCCGTCAAACCTGTGCATGCGGCGGCAATAGCGGTAGTCATCGTCATCGTAGTAGCTGCCGCCGTCATAACCGTCCTTGGAGTAGTACACAGTAGTGCTGTCCAGATAAGTACTGTCTGGATAAATGCCATTACCTCCACTGAAGTCTATTACGTCATTTGCGATAGAGTCATTGCCGAGACGTTGGTACGAGCTGCGGAAGCGGCCATGGCGGTTGTACTCGTCCACGTCCCTGTCGCTGCCCGCATAATACACTGGCCTGTCATAGGCCGGATGCCTCTTCATGGCAGGCATGTCCTTTGACTTCTTAGGAACAAAATACATGTCGTCATTCTGAGCCCTGCTGGCAAGAGTTGTCAGCGTGAGGAGCATCAAAACAAAACCTATCCTTTTCATAATAAATGTCTCCTTTTATCTTGTTTCTTTTCCTTTTGCAAAATAACCACTTTTTTGTCATGCAAATTTAAGGAAAAACCCTAAACAGCGGTAGGTTTTCCCCTATTTTTTTATATTTTTGTGCTTGAAAACAGACTTTAAGCAATAAAAGTGATGAAATACTTAGAAGTATCATTTACCATAGACTGTCAAAAAGACATATTTGACATATCATCAGAACTGCTGGCAGACATGGCTGGAGAATGCGGTTTCGAGGCATTCATCGACACCGATGGCGGACTGAAGGGTTACATACAGTCAGACGCATACGACGAGGCCGCGCTCGCCGAGGCCATACGCCTCTTCCCTATAGAGAATGTCAGCATACGCTACAAAGCCGAGGAAGCCCCCGATGAGGACTGGAACCACGAATGGGAGAAGCAGGGTTTCCAGCCCATAGCAATAGACGGCGAATGCATCGTCTACGATGCAAAAGACCCACAGGCTATTGACGCGCACAAAAACTGCAAGTACCCCATTCTGATAGATGCCCGACAGGCTTTTGGAACGGGCACACACGACACCACGCAGATGATACTGTCTACCCTCCGCAGCATGCCACTCAACGGCAAATCGGTGCTTGACTGCGGATGCGGCACTGGCATTCTCTGTATTGCCGCATCTTTATTCGGAGCACGTGACGTGACAGCATACGACATAGACGACTGGAGCGTAAGCAACGCCATGCACAACGCTGAAATCAACGGCATCGGCAACCTGACCGTACTGCACGGAACATCAGACGTGCTGGACGATGTAAACCGCGAATTCGACATAGTGCTCGCCAACATCAACCGCAATATACTCATCGCAGACATGCACAACTTCTGCAAGAAGATGAAAGTCGATGCCACACTCATACTAAGCGGTTTCTACACTTCCGATATACCCGTTCTCAAGCAGGAAGCGGCAAAGTGCGGACTGACCGCTACCGCCAGCAAGTCATCTAACGACTGGGCTTGCCTCATACTCAAAAATACAGGCGCACTGCCCCACCCGACAGACGCTGCCGAATAACCTCAGCACCATCATCACGCTCTGCAGAGTGACGCGCCATGACATTATATTTTAACGGAAAGGAATGAATACCTGCTGAATACAGAATATTTCGGTTGCCACCCTTGCATCAACACCTCCACGCTGAAACTTAGCATCCGAGACCTCTTGGAAAAGTTTGTACCAGCCACAGGGCATGAGTATAAAGTGGTAACGTTACAGTAAGTTCAAAGTCACAGTATCCTAAGTATGCAGCCACTTGGCGCTGCAATATTCATTGTTCATCTCTAAGAGGCCTTGTCTTGTTTTCTAATAACATATTCTTTGTTGTTGTTGCTAAATTTTGATATAAACCTATTCAACGACTTTCCATTCTCCTCTATTACGAGAGCCACCAACACGGACTATTTTACCCATTTGTTTCAGTTTCTTGATATGGTAAGAAACACAATCTTCAGTAATTCTACATACAGCAGCTATCTCTTTGGTTGTTATTTTCGGATTATTTCGGATAGAATCAATAATAGTTTCGGTAGTTTTTGTTGGAGTTTCCGCAGTATCTGATAAAGTTTCCGTAGTGGTTTCCGTAGTTTTTGCTGAAGTTTCTGTAGTTACAGTAGAAGTTTCCGTAGCTATATTGGTATGATTTACCAAAGACAGGTAAGTTTCAATTCTGTCAGGATTATTCTTTTCCTCAATAGTTGGATGCCCTCATATTATTGGCATCCGAATACATCTGCTTCACCTCATCGTCACTGCACAGATAATCGCCCTCGTCCCTACGCTTATAGGTATGTCCAAATGGAGTTAGTGTAAGGTGTATTGGGCGCAAATCGTATTGGGCACGAGGTATTCTAAAGGCAAGTAGATATTGCCCTCCGTCAGTCTTTATTTCTTCGATATCACCTCTCAACCAATAACGGGATGTTCACACACGACTTATTGTGTGCATCATCCCAAAACTGCTTTCTGTATTTTGCGACAAGTTCTTCAGAGAGACCATCTGGCGTGAATTTATGGTTCTTCTCTTTCACTCCTAATACAATCGTGCCGCCGTTGGTATTGGCCAAGGCTGAGAAAGAACGCCAAAATTCAACTTTCGGAAAGCCGCCAGCAGTGACTTATATTCCACTTCTGAATTCTCCTTCAGTTGGAGTTTTAGACGTATTTGGTCTGCTATGTTCATATATGCTTGGTTTCAAGTGTTAAGTAACTAATCAAATAATATTCGCAAAGTCTTCAGGATTAACTAATGTTCCACTAAAAGTACACCACGAATAATCTTCAATATTGAAATTTTGTTCAATATTACATGACTCACAGACTGCATTATATAGTTTTACCTCGTTATAATTAATATCTTTATCAATAACAATCATCTTTCCCATCATCTTGGTAATTTTCTCTTTTAAATCAGTTGGGAGAGTTCTTACTATTGACAAAGCTTGCGAAGTAACGATATTGTTTACCTCGTCCATATAATTATCTGCAAGTTCGAAATAACGTGCAATTTCATTCATATAATCTACCTCTACATCTTTTACAATGTTATCTGCATTAACGATGTCATTCAATATTTTTAATACTGCTATCTTAGCATTATGTGTTAACTCTTTCATATTTTTTTACTTCTTTGCATTTACACAAACCCAATTCCACATATCCTTCTTCTTGTCATAATCATAGATAATCAGACTTCTGATATTATCCCCATTCTTTAAGTCGTATTTTTTCACAATATTAGGTGAAACAAAGCAACTTATAGAATCCGACTTCAAGAATGCAAATTCTTTATCATCTCTTTTGTCAATCTTTCCCTCTACATATTTTGCATAATTTAGATTCGAAGGCAGCTGAAGTCTTGTTGAACTAATAATTTTCATTCTGCCTTCACTATCTGTAATATAATGTAATTTCAATGTACTTCCCGCCTGTACTCTAAATCGTAACTTCTGAACAGTACGTTTCTCTTTGCCATAAATAATAAAAGCCTTATGATTGGTTTGATCAACGTATGTAACGACTGCAATACATTCTTCTGCGCCATTGCATAATATGTCATTCGTAATGGACATATAATCAATAGGGGCATTTCCGTCTGGTATAGTAGAATTAAGCCAAGGTTGATGTATCCAGCAATCTATTTCGGTTGGTAGTCTCCAGCCTTGTGAAACATAACATCGTATTACAGCATCGATATGATAGCGTGCAGAGTTAAATTGTCTACGCTTTATATACAAATTGGCTAATTTGATATGAACTTTGCCAAGAAAAGTTTCTTTTGTTCTGCAATGAACAGCACGTAGCAGACAAGCTAGTTGCTTTTCCTCATCATCCGTGAAAACATCACTTAAAAGCTGCCAGGCCCAAAACTCAGTAGTTTTTTTTCTCACAAAAGGTATAATAACTTTTAAAGCTTCATCACTATTACTTCCTAAAGCCAGGAGAAGTTTTCCGTAGAAATAACCTGGATACATCATTTCCTTATGGTTATTCATAAGAATATCCAACTTGGGAAGGAATTCCTCAATTCGTCCAAGATCATTTAGCTTAAGCAATGCCTTGGAATTTGCTATGAAAGCACGCTCCGCAAGGGTCATCATTTTTTGCCCTTTCTGATTGACGTATGGTGTATAGTCTCCAGAAGTTAGATTGTCCAAATTCCACCAGTCAAAGAAGTCAGGCATTTCAGGCCAATTCCCAAATTTGAGAAAGGATTGGAGAAGGTAGGAATGTCCAACAGATGATTTGAAGTTATAATCCTTTAGCTTCAGAAAAAATGTTGAAAGTTTTGTTGATGCTTCTATATCAGTAAAGGGTATATGAACCCTAATATAATTTGCTATTTGAAATTGGACATTGTCAAAAATCATATTGTCATTAGTTAATGTCAGTTGACTCAATGATTTCAGTTCGTCAATATGTCCCAATAACTTTGTGTAATCCCCTTTTTCGGAATCAGCTTTTATCATGTAATATAGTGCCCAACCAAGCTCTCTTTGTTTCCAAACATCGGTTGGCATAGCCACGAAATCAGCTTTAGCAATATCGTATGCCTCCTGCACTTGACCTTCCTTGCACTTTGTCGTTATATCTCTAACATTTGCCATATTATATGAAATGTGAATTTATAATTTCTATTATTGCACTAAGTTCTCCATCTTCTTTACCCTTCAGAGACATAGGTTTGGCATATGTGATAAATCCGTCAGAATTTACATACACCTTTATATAGGAGAAGGTTTCACTAGTACGCATGTAAAATAAAGTACTAAAATCTTCTGGATGTTCAACAACATTTGTAATTTGAACGCTTATAGAATCACAAGCAGATCTTATCAGATCAAACAGTTTGCTGTGGGATTCGTCAGAAGGAACATAATTAAATTTGTAAGATATACATCGTTCGTCATTCAGCATCATATTAATGAGCGGTGTATGCTGATTTGGAGATGTAGCTTTTGCCGGCAAAAATATACTCCCAGCCTTGTAATGAAGGTCATACCTATCAACCCCATCAGGTGTTTGTACATTGTAAATTTCCAAATAAGGACGACTTTGTACACTTAAGATTTTGTAAGGAGTATACTCCATGTTTTTTGTAATACAATGGAACTTAGCCCTTACGCCATTGTCTACATTTTTATCGTGGAATGGTGTTAGTGGAACTTCGTCAAGGATTCTGCATTCCAGATCTATGTTTTTGCACTTTTGTACAGGGTCAATTCTGAATTTCGAAAACGGTGTGATGTGTGGAAGGTTTGCTACATAAAGTGTTTTTTGTGCTCGTGTTGTAGCTGTGTATGCCCATCTTAAGCTGTCGTTATCTAGTCCTGTTCTACTAGTATAGTCAACAAATACTTTTCCCCATTCACCACCTTGGCATTTATGCCCTGTTACAGCATAGCCATATTTGGCACGTATTGCATTATAATACTCATCAGATAGAAGGGCTTCTGCAAAATCCTCTGTGCCCTGTTTCAATTTTGGATGCCTCATGCAGAAATTGATATATAGAGCCCTATTCTCATCAATAGAAATTGTAGCCTTATCACTTGTCAGTAAATCTTCTATCAACATGCACAACATTGGATTTCCATCACCATCTGTTACTGTTACTTGCACAAAGTTCAATGTAATGATAACACGCTGTTTTATTCCTCCTCTCTGAATATATACAGGAGCAGACTGTTGTGTTCTTGCTCCTACAGAAAGTACAGGAACAAACTCTCCATTCATACGATTTAGCATGTAGTTATTTTGTGTAATAAGCAGAATGTCATTTTCTCTAATCGGCACATCTTCACCATAGAGAGCCTTACGAATATCCCTGTTGTATCTGTTTGCAGATTTGTTAGAATAACAGATGACAACACTGTCATTTTTCCCTGATTTCCTCCTGTAATTAAGGTATTTGTCAAGGAATTGTTCAGAAGGAACAGTTTCTACGTCATCCTTTTGCTCTTCAAATACAAGTTGATTACGCTTATCTTTGTTGAGAAGATCGCGTATCATCATAGCATTCTTAAGGATAATACTGTCACCTTTTTGACGGAGCACTTCGGTAAGTTCTGTTTCTATAACTTTCAAACCTTTCTTTTGGAAAAAATCTGCCCGTAATGCATTTGAAACAGCTTCTCCTACAGGTGGCAACTGCGCAGGATCACCAACAAAGATAACCTTGCCACCAAAATTCGGACGTACATATGTAAGAAGATCATCCATTAGATTATCGGTTCCGAATACAAACAACTCATGTTCAATCTTTCGAGAGCAAACCATAGAAGCCTCATCCACTATTGCAACTATATTACCTCCATTTTCAGATTGATGAATAGGAAACATGAACTTGAACTCTGACTCTGCAATATCTTTGACTTTTTTAGGTACAATATGTGCTTTTTCATAAATAGCTTTGTGTATCGTTGTTGCTTCATATCCTGTTTTAGCAGAAAGTACTCTCGCTGCTCGTCCTGTAGGAGCCATCATAGTCAACTGGCGGCTTTTAGTTATATAGTCAGCCACAACTTTTACCATAGTGGTTTTACCAGTACCTGCATAGCCTCGAAGGATAAAAACAGATGCATCACTATTAAGAAATGCCTTAATTTGTTCAAAGACTTTATTTTGTTGAGTTGTAAGTTCCATATTGTTCATTATTTCTGAATTATTCTTATAGTCCATATTATAATCAGCAAACTGTAAACTCATTATACATTCTCGTTTCCCTAAACGTAATCACTGGTGTAACCTTCTTCAAGGTCTTTTCATCGATAATTCCATTCATATGCAAGCCTGACAAGAATTGAGGCTTCACCCACTCATTATTCCACAATTCCACATCCTTGTCCCCTGCTACCACACGGCACAGCCGCACTTTATACGGTGATGTGCCTTTTTTGTCTCGTTGATACGTCATGTTCTGTAGCCAGAGCTGGTTGTAGTCGGAGTTTGGTTGGTTGCAGAGCTTTGAATAAACGAGACTGATGATAGCGCTTTTTTCCTTTTTGCCTTTTAAGGAGTCCACCATTCGACTAAGAACTCGCAGGGCGTAATGGCAACAGCCAACATTCTCTAAGGCTATTTGTGCACAGACCGCTGACATGGCTCGGATGCTGCCTCCTATAAGTCTGCGTTGCTTCATTATTTTTTCAGCCTTTGGTTCACCTCCTTCAAGAATAGGTATGGTGGTAACCTCTTCTTCATAAGGCTTGAGCCAATCTTCGATTCTTTTGTCTATGTCCGAGAGCATAGTTTTTATAGAACCACTGTCGGGATATTGCCGAGCAAACAGCAAAATGTAAAGCAGGTGTTTCTCGAAACTGTCAAAGTCGCAACCTTTCTTGTTAAATATAGGTGTGTTGTAGATATAGGCAAGTTTGTCGGGCTTGACAGCATCGGTAACTATGCTGTCACTAATCTTGGTCTTCTTGCTATTCATGCGGAAGTTCAAACTCTCCAGCACGTGTTGAAGAATATATGAAATCTTTTCAAGTTCATCTTTGTCGTTACAGAATATGCGGTAGTCATCACGGTAACGGATGATTTCGTAAGGAGCTTTGATACCCTCTCTCTTTATAGCTTCGTGAAGTAATAAGTCAGAATAGCCAAGAATAATTTCGCCTATAAAGTCGAATATGGCACTCCCCTGGGGAATGCCAATGTTGCGCCCTTGTTGGAAGGCACGAAGATACTTTTGGATATTCTTGGCAATGGGGCTTACTTGTTCCGTTTCGTACTTTGTACCTCTGAATGAGAAAGCCCAATCAAAAACTTGTGGATTTACTGAACCATAACAGTTGGTGATGTCCGTAACGAACATATAACGATATTCCAAGGACAACTCGATGCTTCGTTGTTCCATGGAACTCCACCAATTGAGGATAGTGGTGGATTTATGAAATGGCTCTTTCTCTTTAGGTATGACAGGCAGAGCGCAAGATGTAATATGTGGAACGCTGAACTTCTCAAATAGTTGCTTTATAACCGTCCATGATTGCTCATTGCAAATTTCCCTAACAAGAAAATAATAAAGGAACGGATTAGCAAGAATAATGGGGCGAACAGCATAACGTCCATCCTTGTTTAGCAGAATGTT
Organism: Prevotella sp.; assembly: GCA_022775985.1. GTDB lineage: Bacteria > Bacteroidota > Bacteroidia > Bacteroidales > Bacteroidaceae > Prevotella. The sequence goes on along the minus strand of JALFIM010000071.1, from coordinate 57,210 downwards.
GAGGTTTACATCTGATAATTGTTCGGGTGAAGTTTCTTCATTTAAGCATTTCTCATAGGGCGTATCGTCAACTGCATTCTTGACTCTTTGAAGCAAGTCATCGAATACGAAATATTCAGGTAATTCAAATCCGTGATATTGCTCTGATTTCAAGAAGAAATCCATAGCCTCCTTATGATTGAAGCTCAGTATGTTTTTCGTTTTTCCAGTCATTGATATTGTGATGATTAAATGTCAAACATGCAATTTCATGGCATTCTTTGGTATATAGGCTGTTGCCACCAAGCATCCTTCAAACAATTCCACGACCACTCTCTGCTGTCCTGCTATTCTTGCCACTCTGCCACGAATATTCTTAAATTCACCATCTGTCACAATGACCATATCTCCTAATTTATACTGAATAATTTCTGTCGTAACAGGGATTATATGCGGATTCTTTATGGATGTAAGTCTGATGAAGTTGTCCATCGCTTCATCACGTATGATGAGTGGAGGATTGCGTTCAGGGTTGTCTTGGAGATGGACTGTATGATTAAAGTAATAACTTAGTAGGTTTCTGCTCTCATCTGAACTTACTTTGATTTCATTGAGTAATGTTTCAACTTGTTCTGCTGCAGCATGAACAAATAGAAATGAGGGAAGAAGAGGCTCTGTGATGATTCGTTTCTTGCCTTGTTTCCTAATCTCTTTGTATCGCATAGGAACATAACATTCAAGTCCTTTAGCTTCTGCGAATGCTTTAGCCTTGACGATACGCCCATACGAAACTTTTAAAACAAACCATTGCCTGTTTGCAGTAGGCACATTCTCTACCGACACCCCACCTCTGTTCTTTGAGATGGAGGGCGTACAAGAGGTAAGTCTCGCACTTGGACACGATAAGTCTGTGTCGGTAGGCTGCCCATTATACAATGAAGCGTCAGCCGTTGGAGGTTGTTTGGCATTATCTCACAATGTAATTGCTCAGAGATTAGATTAAACCAATAGACTTTTCTTGATGAAATTGCCAATTATTGACTACAAAGATAAAGAATCTTATTTAGACAAAAGAATAAATCATTGGAAATATTTATTTTCGTGCTTTACTATTCGTGCTTTACATATCATATTCCTGTAATTATACGCACTGATACAAATCGATTTGCAAAACGGCCCATTTCGTATTGCGATTCGGTCCATTTCACGCTGTGATTCGGGCCGTTTTACGATGCGAAATGGGCCGTTTTGCAATACGTTGTGAATCAAAACGTTACAGAAGCGTACCGATAACGTGCCATTACAGGAGCCGAACACACGCACGACCATTTCCTTCGGCTGGTTCTTAAAATGTATGTCAAAGATTTGGCACGACAACAGTTTTTCAGTAATTTTGCAATAACAAAATATATTTTATTACATGCATCCAGTTTTCATAGCAGGCCCATGCGTCATTGAATCAGCGGAATTGCTGTCGGAGGTAGCCAAGGTGATAAAGGACATAAACACCAGGCTCGGCATCGACATCATATTCAAGGCATCATTTGACAAAGCCAACAGGACATCAATAAAGTCGTTCAGAGGCCCAGGACTCGAGAAAGGGCTCCAGATGCTCAGTGACGTCAAGTCGTCATACGGTCTGAGGATTCTCACTGACATACACGAGAGTTGGCAAGCCGAGGCCGCGGGCGAAGTAGCTGACGTGATACAGATACCGGCATTCCTGTGCCGGCAGACCGACCTGCTGACAGCCGCCGCCAAGACAGGGCGCATAGTGAACATCAAGAAGGCACAGTTTCTCAGCGGCACGGACATGAGATACCCCGTAGAGAAGGCGCGTGATGCTGGCGCCAAGGACATCTGGCTCACTGAGCGCGGCAACATATACGGCTACAACAACCTCGTAGTAGACTTCCGCAACATAGACGACATGAAGCATATCGTACCCACCGTCATCATGGACTGCACACACAGCGTGCAGCGCCCCGGTGCCGGCAACGGCACGACAAGCGGAGACAGGAAGTTCGTGCCAGCCATGGCCATGGCCGCGAAAGCCTTTGGGGCCACGGGCTACTTCTTTGAGGTACACCCCTCTCCAGACAATGCACTCAGCGATGGGCCCAACATGCTGAATGTAGACAAATTGGAAAACATCGTTAAAGAATTGCTAAAATAATCATGAGATGAGCAACTCAGCACATGACAACATAGAGGATGTAAGGCCGTACGCCGTGAAATGCCTCACCGAGGAGGCCCACGCCATACTTGCCCTCATTCCCCAACTCGATGACAACTTCAACAAGGCAGTAAAGATGATGCTTGAGTGTGAGGGAAAGGTCGTCGTGACAGGTGTAGGAAAAAGCGGACACATAGGCGCGAAGATAGCGGCAACACTGTCGAGCACCGGCACGCCATCGTTCTTCATGAACCCCCTCGACGCATACCACGGCGACTTAGGGGCCGTGTCGCATAAGGACATAGTACTGGCTATAAGCAATTCAGGTCAGACCGACGAGCTGCTCCGCTTCATACCCATGCTGCTGCACAGCAAGATACCCATCATAGGCATGAGCGGAAACCCGAGCTCGCTGCTGGCAAAATACTCCACCGTACACATAAACGTGGCCGTGGAGAAGGAGGCGTGCCCCCTCAACCTTGCCCCTACAAGCAGCACCACGGCAGTGCTGTCGATGGGTGACGCGCTGGCCGTGGCACTGATGACGGTGCGCCACTTCAAGCCCAAGGACTTCGCACAGTTCCACCCCGGCGGTGAGCTCGGCAAGCGTCTGCTGACGACAGCCGCCGACGTGATGCGCACCGACGACCTGCCCATAATACCGAAGGAGATGCATCTCGGCGAGGCTATCATACATGTGAGCAAGGGAAAGCTCGGACTGGGAGTGGCACTCATCGACGGCAAGATAGCAGGACTCATCACCGATGGCGACATAAGGCGTGCCATGGAGAAATGGCAGGCGCAGTTCTTCAACAAGACCGTCTGCGACATAATGACCACTTCGCCCAAGACCGTCCTGCCCACGACTAAGATCAGCGAGATACAACATATAATGAACAAATACAAGATACACTCCGTATTGGTCAGCGACGAGGCCGGTCATCTGCTGGGGGTCGTAGACCATTACCGCTGCATGCTGTGACCTACAAGCGTGAGCATACTAGGCGAAACGCGCAAAGCATCCAATACTGACACATATCAACAGACGACTTTGATGAAAAAGTTTTCAATACTGGCTCTCACAGTATGTCTTACCATGTCAACGACTGCAATATCAGCACAGACGAGCGACTCTGTCATTGTCAGGCAATTACGTAACGAGGGGATAAAATTCTCACACGACAACTCCGTAGTGCTGCTGAAGAGCGGACAAGAGAAGTTCGACGACATGTTCAAGGCAGTGAGACAGGCCAAGAGCAGCATACACCTCGAATACTTCAATTTCAGAAACGACTCCATAGCATCACTGCTCTTCGACATACTGGCAGAGAAAGCCGCTGCCGGTGTGGAGGTGAGAGCCCTGTTTGACGGGTTCGGCAACGACTCCAACAACAAGCCGCTGAAGAAGCGGCATATCTCGGAGCTGCGCTCAAGGGGTATAGACATACATGAGTTCGACCCTCTGAGGTTTCCGTGGGTGAACCATGTATTTCACCGCGACCACCGCAAGATTGTCATCATCGACGGCAAGATAGCATATACTGGCGGCATGAACGTGGCAGACTACTACATCAAGGGTACGGAGGCCGTAGGCTCATGGCGCGACATGCACTGCCGCATTGAGGGTCAGGAAGTGAACACCCTGCAGAGCATATTCCTCAGGATTTGGAAGAAGGTGACCGGTGAGCAACTGAGCGGCAGCAAGTACTACCGTGGCTACCTCACCCCTGAGCGGTTTGACGGTCTGAGAAAAGACACCACTGCCACCGCAGGACGCAAGATGGTGGGCATCATAAACCGTGAGCCGCGCACTACCAACAAGATTATAAGGAAGTTCTATATAGATGCCATCAATGACGCAAAGGACAGCATAAAGATTGTGAACCCGTACCTTACGCTGTCACATAAACTGAAAAAATCATTATATGACGCCATAAAGCGAGGCGTGAAAGTGGAGGTGATGGTATCTACGCACAGCGATATACCATTAACACCCGACTGCGTGTTCTACAATGTGCATAAGCTGATGAAGCACGGAGCTACGGTATGGATGTACAAGCCCGGATTCCACCACACGAAAATAATAATGGTGGACGGACGTTTCTGCACTGTGGGCAGCGCCAACCTCAACGCGCGAAGTCTGCGGTTTGACTACGAGGAGAATGCCGTCATCATAGACAAGCCCACGACACATGAGCTGGAGACCATGTTCGAGAACGACAAGGCAGACTCATTCCTTCTCACCCCACAGTCGTGGAATGAGTTCCGCACACCGTGGAAGAAGTTTGTGGGATGGTTTGCACACCTGCTGTCACCTTGGCTCTAAGAGCCGCATACGTACCTACCGTGCTCACCACATCATGACATAGGCCACCGACTGTGCCAACTCGCACACGAAAAAATAGAGTATGAACAGCGGCGCGAACGCCTCCACGCCAAAGGTGAGTACCTTCAAGGCATCATCCACACTCCTCACCAAGCCTGCTACTATGCCGTATGTCAGCGATGCTACCCACGTCATTATTGACAACTGGGCCACTATGCTGTGAGAGAAACTGCTTGGGAACAACGCCCCCGTGACGCTGAGCAGCGGAGCATGCGGCACTATCGTAAGCAGCGACATGACCGCCACATACACCAACAGCTCGCCCACGACGAGCCTTAGCGCATACCGCTCCTTATAGCGTAGGCCACGGCTACGCACCGCACTCATAAGCCCACTCCTGACAAAAGCCCCCACTGCTATGCACACGAGCATCAGCCCGACAAGCACCTCGGAGGCCATGCCCTCCATAAACTTGCCGAACATCCACCTTATGCCGTCGCCACTGAGCAGCGACCGTATGTGCATCTCAGGACAGACAGACGCTACTATCCATGACAGCAGCATAACGAGCAGGTGCGCCACAGCCGCCACGCATACGCAATAGGCTATGACACGGCGGCCATATACTCCGAGCATAACATGTCTTTTCCTCATAACGCCACATCCATAATGCCTACCCCTGTCATTCTGCGTCAGCAGCTAAGTTGTCAATATCCAATATATGCAGCTCGAAAGCCCTTACCACCAGCCGTGTGGCGTTCACGCCAAGCCGGCCGTTACCGTTAGGAAACAGTTTCTGCACTATCTCATTCTGCCGCTTCTCAAGGCTCTTCACGCCAAATGGCATTCCCTTCAGGTTGGATATCTGCTCCTTGGTATAGCCCAAGGCGAGATGACGTAAGAAACGCTCGTCATACTCGTCTATCTCGTAGTTGACCACAGCCTCCTGATGGGCTATCTCACTGCCTATGCTCTGCTTGAAGCGTTCCACTATCTTATTGAGTATAGGCTGATTGAACACCATGCGTTTGCCGTCCATGACGCTGTTGACATCATTTCGCGTAAGCATCTCACCCGTCTTGAGTATTATGCCGTCACATCCTGCATCAAGAGCATCTACCCACAATTTCTCGTTCAGTATCTCACCCGTGAATATCAGGACTTTCAGTTTAGGATGCAAGTCCTTCACGTGGCGACAAATCTCCACGCCCACAGTCGTAGACCCGCCAAGCCCAAGGTCAAGGAGCACCAAGTCGGGCAATTGCCTCTTCAATATAGCCCAGAACTCCGTCTCCGTAGAGGCCGTACCTATGACCTCAGCCTCAGGTATGTCGTTCTTCAATATGCCCTCAGTGCCTTTCAGCTCCAATGGCACGTCCTCTACTATGACAACTTTAAATTTTTCCATATCGTATTTGTTATCGTTATTTCTATCATCAGAGCGCCGTCGGCAGCCGCATAAGCCTGTATGCCACAACCGCGTGCGTTGGTCTGCTCACCAAACTCACGCACTATCTGCCGGCAGACGAGGAATCTGAAGTCTGTCGTAGATGGCGTGAACAGGTCTACTATCTGCTCCTGCGTCAGCCGCATGTTATCCATACGTGCCGTGAGCTTGACATACACGGGGCCGTACGCCTGTTCGGTGGTCGCCAGTCTGCGCACTCCAGCCACCTGACTCAGCAGACTGAGCATGTAGCCAGCGAGCGAATAGTCTACGCGCTGACTCACAGCCACAGCCCTCAACGCCTGTTCGCTCAGCACTGAGTATAGCTCGCGGTAGTAGCAAGCCACGTCCTTGAGTTGTGGCACACCGTCAGTACCGCTGGCGACAAGCTGCATTATACGGCTCGGGTAATACATGGTCTCGTGCTTCAAGGCAGACAAACAGTTCTCAAGGACATTGTTGCTGACATAATACCTGTCTTTCTCAAACTCCACACGCCGCAGTTCGTCAGTCAACGACAGGCTGCGCTCATGGAGAGCAGCCTTCTGCCTGATGTCCTGCACCAGTCCCTGCTGTATGTCATGTATCACCTGTTTAAGACGCTGGATGCCCTGTGTATTGCCGCTGATAGCGTCAGTGTTCCATATCTTACGTATCTCCGACAGCTTGGCCTCAGACTGCTTATGGCTCACCAACACGTTATTTATATGCATTACCTTATCAAAGGCGTACCTGTAATACAACCTGTGGCGGTAATAGAGCATGTAGTATATAGGGAATATGGAGAGCAGCAACGCCAACAGCATGAATATGGCTATGTTCTTGTTGCTCTCAGACTTCTGCATTATGAGCACATAGTCGGACAGGGTGTCGTCGGCACTGCACTCCCTGAATAGCTGTGTGTACACCTTATTATTATATGTATATACGTCCCACTCATGCAGCGCAAGGGCGGCCACGGCACTCTCATTGCGTATGTCAAGGATGATATTGTAGTTGCACTTGAAATGATTTCTGTACCACAATATCTCAGCAGCGGTGCCGCCTGTGCCGTCTCCTGTGCTGCGCATCAGACACTTGCTGCCTGGATATGCCTTCAGATAATACATGTTGAGATAATGCACGCAACTGTCGGCAAACACCAATGCCTTGCGGTATTCGGCAGACACGTTGCTGAAATAGGCACTGTCGGCAAAGGCCCCGGCCTTGGACAATGCCCAAGAACTGTCAGTGGCCGCAGACGCACCGGACGACATACCGCACAGGAGCGCGATGAGCATGATGGTTTTTCTTATGCCCTTGGGCAGTCTTATCATGAACTTGCTGCCCTTACCCACCTCGCTGTCAACGGATATGCTGCATACCGAGAAGAGCGAGCTTGTCTTCTTGTACTTGTCTATTATGCCCTTGCAGTTGAGCAATCCAAATCCATGTGATGTCCTGCCGTCCGCAGCAGACTGCCCAGAGGTTGCCCCATCCTTATCTACTATCACCTTCTTGCTGAACAATCCTGCCATCTGCTCTTGTGTCATGCCTGTTCCTGTGTCTGAGATTACAATCTCCACACAGTCATCGCACTCATGACCCACCACCCTCACGGTGCCCCCTGCCGACGTGAAACGCCGTGCATTCTCCACTATGGTGTTCACCATGAACAGCGTGAGCACCCTGTCGGCCTTGACCATAAGCTCCGTAGGCTCAACTACAAGTTCCACGCCCTTGACGGCAAACTCCGTGCGGTTTTGCCTTACCACGTCAAAGACGCTCTGCAACGGGAAACTCTCAATATGCAGCCTTACTTCCCCTTGACGCAATTTTATCCACTTCGTAAGAGAGTCGTTATACTCGTTTATCTTGTTTGCAAGCTCTGCAAGATACCTGAAGCGCGAGTCCACCACTTCCGATGCCTCGTTCTTGCCCGTCAGCTTGCCGACCTCACGTATTATCCTGTCTATAAGCGGCATAGTGCTATTGGCCAATGACACTTTAGTGCGCTGCTCAAGGTTTACTATCTTGTAACGTTCGAGTTCGTTCTCTCCCACGAGTATGCGCTCCTGCAGCTCCTCATTGCCGGCTTGCAGCCCCTCGTCCTCACGGCTCACCATGTCACGCCACTGCGCGAGAGGCGCGTCAAGCGAAGCCTGCGACACCAGTTTACGGTCGTGGCGGCGCTTGTAGTCGAAGCACACGAGCATGCCTATGACAAGCACTATCAGCAGACACACCGCCACTATCATGGCGTTGAGCTGCACCGCCGAACGCTCAAGCATGTCTGCGCGGGCCTCAAGCTGGCGGTCCTGACGCGTGTTCTCCTGCAAGTCAAGGTAAATGTTGCGGTTGTAGTCGCTGTGTTTCTTGTCGTCTACCGCCGAATACACCATTGACAACTTCTCCCGTATGGAAGCCACCAAGTCAGGAGCACGCTCCACCCGCTTGTCGCTAAGCGCGTCGTTAAGGCAGATGAGAGCGGAATTGTAGTCGCGTATGGCCCAATAGCTCTGGGCGAGTGTGCGGTAGGCACCGGCTATCTGGTAGACATCACCGAACTGTCGGAACACGCCAAGTGAGCGGTAAGCGAGGTTTCCTGCCAGCAGGGAGTCGGGCATGTTGTCTACATTGAGAAACTCTATCTCCTGCGGATTGTTGTGCATAAGCGTCGTGCATGCGTCCTTATCCACGAGATGCTCACTGAGAGCCTGCATGGAGTTGGCTTCCCAGAAAGGATAATTGTACTGACGGGACAACAGATAGCACCTCACCAGATAGTTGAACTCCGCCTGACAGATGTCATCGCTCGTGCCGTCATGCAATATGCCGCCCGACCCTATGTTGTAGTAATAGTTGAGCAGTTGGGCAGTGTCCTTGACCACAGGGCCATTGGGGTCTATACGATTGAGCATGTCTGCGGCATCAGTGTCAAGTCCCACATAATAGAAATAAGTAGAGGCCACTATGCTGAACTCGCTCTCGGCATACACAAACCGTCCTGCCTGGTGCGCGTCAAGCTCAGACTGCTCATCACATATACGCTTAATCAATTGCTCCGCAGTCTGCATGTGGGTATAGAAGTCCTTGTTGTCTGACTGCCGTTGGCACAAGCGCATAAGCTGAACCTCAGCCACTAACTGCTCCACGAGGTTGTCGGTGACATCTATGGCACTCATAAGATAACGCCTTGCCTCGGCATACTGCATTTTGGCTATGCTTACGAACGCGAGGTTATTATAAGCCTCTGCGGTGCCGGCATCGTAGCCGTCAGAGCACTTCAAGGCCTCATTGGCAAAATATTTAGTCTTGGCAAGGTCGCGGTAATGGCTGGTGTAAGACAACTCATTGAGCCTGTCAACTTTAGCACGCACCTCCCTGTCAGTACAAGATGCCGTCAAAAGCAGACCGATTAGTAATATAGATAATGTCTTGAGTGCTCTTATTGTCATAATAATGCCATGATGTCGCATAAACAAGAGGCGCACAGCCCCATATATCATACAAAATTATCAAAAATGATTGAAAAGCAGAAACATCACCGACAAAAAAGCATGCAAAAGCACATATATTATGATAATTGCACAATTTTGACTTCTGTGCTTTAGCACAATCCAAGTTTTATTATTAATTTTGCACACATTTAAAGACCATATACGGTCATGTGCTTCGGCCGTGACATAGCGTAGCCATGGTGCAGTGACATTTCAATGGCTATCACAAAAGGTGTATGCTAAAATCCACGACACAATGCCGTGGAATGTGTGAAAGCACAATTGATGCGACAACAAACAAAAATATTCTTTATTTCCAAGAATGACAGACAAGATAAGAATCAAAGACATCGCCCAAAGGGCAGGCGTCTCAGTGGGAACTGTAGACAGGGTGCTGCACGACCGTCCCAATGTGTCAAAACCTGCGAGAGAGAAAGTGGAGAAAGCACTGAAGGAGATGAACTACCAGCCGAATGTATATGCGAGTGCCTTGGCATACAACAGGTCATACACATTCTCGCTGCTAATACCCAAGCATGAGTCTGAAGCCTATTGGGAAGAGATAGAGCAAGGCGTAAGAAAAGCCATTGAGGCACGGCGCGACTTCCATATCGATGTGGAATTTCTCTATTATCACCGCTTCGACAATCAGTCATTCATCGACGCATACACCAAATGCCTTGATTCAAATCCTGACGGCATAATCATCGTGCCCATAGAGCTTGAGGTAACAAGGGTTTTCACAAACCAGCTTCACGACCGACAGATACCGTTCATACTGTTAGACTCATACATGCCTGACCTCAAACCGTTGTCGTTTTTCGGTCAGGACTCATTCTGCAGTGGATATTTTGCCGCACGCATGCTCATGCTGTTGGCCTACAACGACAGTGAGATACTTCTGGTAAAGCAGATGAAGAACGGACGCGTCACGAGTAAGCAGCAAGCAAACCGCGAGGTGGGGTTCCGCCATTACATGCACGACCATTTTCCAGGCACAGAAATCATAGAGCTGCACCTGCCCTTCTACGGATCACGGTCGGAATACGATGCCATGCTGAGGACGTTCTTCGCCGAGCATCCACACATACACAACTGCATATCACTCAACTCCAAAGCACATATCGTAGGAGAGTTCTTGTTGCGCAACAACAAGCGCGACGTGCAGATTATGGGCTACGACATGGTGGCAAAGAATGCAGAATGTCTGCGTGAGGGAAGCATATCTTTCTTAATAGCACAGCACGGATATCAGCAAGGGTACAGTTGCGTGGACACATTATTCAAGGCCATAGTGCTCAAGAAGAAAGTACAGCCCGTAAACTATATGCCCATAGAGTTGCTCACTAAAGAGAACGTAGACTTCTATCGACGCACCCAGCTCTAAGGCATACACACCCCACACAATAAGCACTCATGCCAACATACGTCTCTTAACATAATTCCACCAATGGGTATATGAAGCATCATATTTCATTTTTCTCCGCAATACTGAAGGGGTATGGCTTTCTCTTAGCCCTATCCCTACCTATTTCTATTTTCGCCCAACGCCAGGTCATCAACCTCAAGCAGTGGCAGTTCTCACGCGACAGCCTTCACTATCAAGCTGTGACCATTCCCCACGACTGGGCCATCAGCGGGCCTTTCGACAAGAAATGGGACTTGCAGAGAGTCGCCATCGAGCAGAATGGCGAGACCGAGAAATCGGAGAAATCGGGACGCTCTGGAGCTCTGCCTTGGATTGGACGTGGCTTTTATAAGACTACGATTAATCTGAGCCGTGTGCCGAAAACCGCAATACTGGAGTTCGACGGTGCCATGGCAGACCCACACGTCTATGTCAACGGGCATCTCGCTGGGCACTGGGTCTACGGCTACAACGCTTTCCGCGTGGATGCCACGCCCTATCTGAAGAACGGCAAGAACGAAATCAGCGTGAGCCTCAACAACCATGAGGAGAGTTCGCGGTGGTATCCGGGCGGCGGTCTCTACCGCCCAGTGCAGCTTGTCACCAATGCCGATGCAGCAACACTGAACCCTTGGGGCAGCTTTTTCCGCACCGAGTACATCAGCGACGGCAAGGCTGAAATCAGCATCTGCACCAATGCCAACAACATAGACAAGACTCTCTCTATCAAGAACCAGCTCATCGACCGCGACGACAACGTGGTGGCGCAATACAGCTACGGCGACTTCGACGCGCAAGGCAACGTCATGAAGAGACTAACCATAGACAACCCACAACTGTGGTCGCCCGAGTCTCCTTATTTATATAAGCTCGTCACACGTCTTTACCGCAATGACAAACTCATCGACGAGACGCAGCAGAAGGTGGGCATACGCACCGTGAAGGTGGCGCAGTATGACGGTTTTCAGTTGAATGGGGTGACAAGAAAGATTAAGGGCGTTTGTCTGCACCACGACCTTGGGCCGCTTGGTGCCGCCATCAACAAGGCCGCCCTCATCCGCCAGGTACGCACGCTGAAGGAGATGGGGTGCGATGCCATCCGCACAGCGCACAACATGCCTTCAACATGGCAAATGGAGGTGTGCGACTCAATGGGCATGATGGTCATGGCGGAGAGCTTCGACATGTGGATTTATCCCAAATGCAAGAACGGCTACGCCAAGGACTTCAAGGAGTGGGGTGACAGGGATATAGAGAACCTTGTGCGCAACCACCGCAACCACCCTTCCATAGTGATGTGGAGCATCGGCAATGAGATTCCAGAGCAGGGCAGCATCGAGGGGCACGACATCGCCAAGCATCTACAAGACATCTGCCACCGCCTTGACCCTACACGCCCTGTCACACAAGGCATAGACCGCGCTGATGACGCGCTGAAGTCAGGAGTCGCCCAGTTGATGGACGTGCCGGGATTCAACTACCGCTTGCATAAGTATGACGGTAGCATAAAACAGCTTCCGCAAGGTTTCATCCTCGGCTCTGAAACGGCCTCAACAGTTTCATCACGTGGTGTGTATAAGTTCCCCGTAGAGCCAAGCGACTACAAGGTGTACCCCGACGGACAATGCTCCAGCTACGATGTGGAATACTGCTCATGGAGCAATCTGCCCGATGATGACTGGCAAATGCAGGACGACCGCGACTACACCATCGGCGAGTTTGTATGGACTGGCTACGACTATCTCGGTGAGCCCACGCCCTACGATGAGTACTGGCCGTCGCGCTCAAGCTACTTCGGCATCTGCGACCTCGCAGGACTGCCCAAAGACCGCTATTGGCTCTATCGCTCACACTGGCGCAAGGATTCGCCCACACTGCACGTACTGCCCCACTGGACATTCCCGGGACGAGAGGGAGAAGTGACACCAGTGTATTGCTACACCAACTATCCAAGTGCCGAACTGTTCATCAACGGCAAGAGCCAGGGCCGAATAATCAAGAATCCCGACACGCGTCTCGACCGCTACCGTCTTCGCTGGAACAACGTGGTGTATGAGCCTGGTGAGCTGAAGGTCGTAGCGTACGACAACGATGGCAAGGCTGTGGCAACCAAGACAGTGCGTACCGCCTCCGCCCCCGTGGCTCTCATAGCCGAAGCCGACCGCACGGTGATAAAAGCCGATGGCAACGACCTCGCCTTCATCACCGTCTCTACACAGGACAAGAACGGCACATTCTGCCCGACCATAGATGACAACATCACGTTCTCGGTATCGGGAGCCGCCACATTCCGTGCCACATGCAACGGCGACGCTACATCGCTCCAGCCATTCACCAAACCCGAAATGAAGCTGTTCAGCGGACAGCTCGTCGTCGTGGTGCAGAGCAATGGAAAGAAAGGAAAAGCCACACTTACCATCACTGACAGCAAGCGCGGATTGACGAAAGCGGTTGACATCGTAGCCAAATAATATTATCCGTGGCGGAGGTCTCCGGCCTCCGCCATATCCATGTATTATGTAATGTAACAACTTCCATACTCGAGAACTTAGAAATAGGACTATGGCATGGAATGTTGTCAAATTCATTGGCGAGATTTTATGAGATTTGTTTGCGCATCTCAAGTATTTTAACGAATTTTGTATAAAGGCTGTACATACGATGATTTAAACTTAACGTTTTTGAGCATCAATAAACCACCTAAGATTAACGATATGTGCAACTTTTCATTTATGTTCATCAACTTAAATTAATTCCACCAACGGGGTACAACAAACGATTATGAGCAACAAGAAAGGTCTGTTTGCACTTAGCCCTCTGATAGTATTCATAAGCCTGTATCTCGTGACTTCTATCATTGCCGGCGACTTCTACAAAGTGCCGATAAGTGTGGCATTCATGCTGTCATCCATCTACGCAGTGGCCGCATGTACGGGAGTCACGCTCAAAGAACGCATAGACACATTCAGCAAAGGTGCCGGCACCAAAGGCATAATGCTGATGATATGGGTTTTCATATTGGCCGGGGCGTTTGCTGCATCAGCAAAGACGATAGGCAGCATAGACGCCACTGTAAACATGATGCTGTCCATACTACCTGAGAATATGATTCTGCCGGGGATATTCCTTGCCACGTGCTTTGTAAGCATGTCTATCGGAACGAGCGTTGGATGCATCGTAGCCCTTGTACCGATAGCCGCAGGACTCGCCACGACAACAGGAAGCAACATACCTATGTTCGTAGCAGTGGTAGTAGGCGGTGCGTTCTTCGGCGATAACCTGTCGTTCATCTCCGACACTACCATCGTGGCGACAAGCACACAAGGCTGCAAGATGAGTGACAAGTTCAAGACAAACTCCTTCATCGCATTTCCCGCAGCAGCCATCTCATTCGTATTGTATGCCATCATTGGCAGTGACATCTCTGCCCCACAGCAGATACCTGCTACCGACTACATAAAGATTCTGCCATACATCATAGTAATAATCACTGCCGTATGCGGAATGAATGTGCTCGTGGTAATGACAATAGGCATCGTCATAACAGGCATCATAGGCATGACGGAAGGGATATTTGACATCTATGGATGGTTCGGAACGATGGGAGACGGCATCCTCGGCATGAGTGAGCTGATAATCATCACGATGCTTGCAGGGGGCCTGTTTGAGATAGTGAAGAGAAACGGCGGCATAGAATACATCATCAGCAAGACCACCGCACGCATCAATGGCAAGCGTGGCGCGGAGGCTATCATTGCCATGCTTGTGTCTTTCGTAGACATCTGTACTGCCAACAACACCGTAGCGATAATAACCGTAGGAGGCATAGCACGGCAGATAAGCGGCAAATACGGCATTGACAACCGACGCGCCGCATGTCTGCTTGACACATTCTCATGCATGATGCAAGGCATAATACCCTATGGAGCACAAATGCTGATGGCCGCAGGCCTATCGCATCTTGTACCCACCAGAATCATGATGTACTCGTTCTATCCTGTCATTCTCGGATTTGTAGCGGCATTGGCCATACTTTTCAGATTTCCAAAGACATACACAAAGTAACATATTCAGCACATGGACATCATAAAACGCAATTTCTTCAAGATACTGCGATGTGGCGCACTGAATGACAAGCAGCCCATAGAACCCATGTCGCAATACAAATGGACTAAACTGATAAAACTCGCCATGATCAATGGTGTGGAGGCCATCGTCGCAAAATCATTCAGCAGATACTTAGCTGACAATGACGATGCGATACCTGTGCAGATAGCCTATACTTTCATAGACTCACAGAAGAAGAGTGCCACCTCGTCCGTCATAGAGGTACCTGAAGCACAGTTGAGCAACTTCCTGCTCAACAAAAAACTTACGGGCATACGTCTTTCTGAGACAGATGAGCAAGGGAAACCATCCGAGACCATCGTCACGCTCAACATCATAATATACAATATAAACCAGATTCTGAGCATCGGAGTAGACCTGAACATGATGCTATGCCTTGGCAAATACCTACGCATGGCAGCAGACAAGATTGACGGTACTAAACTGAGAAACTGGCTGAAGAGCCTTCATATACAGAGAATGGCTCAAATAGAAGCAGACATCCTTGTGTCTTTTTTAGGATTCGAAGAAGAGGAAGTACCATTTTTCACACACTCCTCAAAAGGTGCTGAAAAGATATTGATGCACTCTGTTGACACAATGGGCTCTTCGGGCAGACACGATGACATAACTTTCGGGCAGAACAGAGCTGGATTCTTACATAACGACACGCATGCCGTAGGACATAAAATATGTCGGGCCATAAGCTACATGAGATATTCACCGATAGAAGCGTCAAGCAATCTCATCAAGAAATTCGCCATAAGTCTATCAAAGATAGAAGAGTGACGGACGTTGCTTCATACAAGATATGCTTATCATCACGTCCGATATACATGTCATCAGCCAACAGGACAGGTTTGGAAACGGGCCACATAATTGCGTTTCACACGGTCACGCCCACGTTTCAAGAACAATACGAGACGTACTTTGCAACCTACTTTCAATGCACTCAATGGCTGTCGGGCATCAAGGGCATCCAGCGAAGCGACACCATCTTTAGCTATTACGCCACCATCCGAAGTAGGTATCGGTGAAGTGATGGCATAGCGAAACTTACGATATGTACTGTCAATAGCCACGACCTCAGCCTCTACCATACCGAAAGTACTATACCCTTCATCCACATCAAGGGTGCCTACGATAATTGCTGACTTGAATTTGTCACCATCTGCAATGATGGGACAGAACCTGACGAAGCCACCAACATCTGGGCGGATAATTGGATTTTCAGCCACAAAGTGCCGCGACAAAGCATCGTATATATGAAAATGGCCATGCCTCTCATCAATGCGGTCTACATATCCGACCGTCTTCTCGAAAACGGTTTCCACGGTCTTTTCAGACACGACAATCTCTGACACATACTGAATGCCGCTTTTCGCCTTATGCACCAACACGTCAAACAAGCGTCCCTGTATTTCCGCAGTCGGCAAAGGAAACCGTTGACTGTCCGCAAAAAGTTCCATTCCTTGACTATCTATGAGTTTAACCGAGCTGCAGTTATCCCCATCACGCACTTTCTCATACACCTTAACCGCAATCATGGTATGTATATCCTCTTTAGAACCAATGGCAGTGCTATGATGCAGACGGTAAGATTTCAGTGCGCGGTCTACCTTATCTTTCAGCGTAAGATACGGTTTACCTTCTTTTGACGGCATGACCATACAGTCCTCAGGACGCAACATGACGCTATAATCCCATATATCAAGAAAACGGGGCAGATTAAAATCACGATACGCATGACTTACTCTCAATGCCACACCCAACATGAGTGAATTTATAAGTGACGGTCGCTCTATGCGTAAGGCAATGAATATACGCAACAACTGCCGTGAGACAAGCGAGCCGTCTGTCTGATAATTGTTTTTCAGATAATAATATATGTCCCACGTCGTCTCTACTGGATGTTGAAAACTGTCATTCAACGACACCAACAAATCGTCCCATGAGATATCTTTATTAGGTTTGAAAGAATCCATACATCCAAGATTAGTACATTACGAAAATACGACAATTATTTTGCAGACGACAACATACGAGAACCAGTATGCTGCACACATATCAAACACAATAAAAAAAGACAACAGAAGCAGTGGCTACAATACGTATTGCTTACAACACACTGTCTCTGTTGTCATATACGGCATACCTCAGCAGTTCATGCAGAACAGCCTCAGCTGATATCTCCTCCAAACCCTAAGCGGATCTGAAACTTAATGATACTAACACTTCATCCATGATTAAAGGCCATTCTACATGCCGTTTCCTTTACACGTAGGACATCGCTCACTGTATGTGCGGCCATTGGACGTTATCTTCATTGCGAATTCGGTTACAGGCACACGCGATTGCCGGAGCGCCACAAGTTGGACATGGGGAAGCCGGATTGTATACAGGTTGCCCAGTGAATGTATCTATATACATTTTACTTGTTTGTTTTTTTATATACACTTTGAGATTCAGTCCTCTTCCTCACTCTCCGTCTCATGCTCTGCGATGAGAGCCTGCTGTACATCGTTCGGAACGAGCTCGTAGCTTGCAAACTTTGTAGTGAAAGATGCACGGCCGCCTGTAAGGCTGCTCAGAGAGATGGAGTAGTTGCCCAGTTCCTTCAACGGAATCTTAGCTTGCAACTTCTGGTATCCGGCCTCACTGTCCATACCCATGATGAGCGCACGGCGGCCCTGAAGGTCGCTCATAACATCTCCCATATAGTCTGACGGGACATAGACCTCAAGGTCATAGATAGGCTCCAGTATCTTCGGACCGGCAGCTTTGAATGCGTCAGAGAACGCATGACGCGCTGCCAGCATGAATGAGAGCTCATTGCTATCTACTGGGTGCATCTTGCCATCATACACGATGACACGCACATCACGGGCATAACTGCCTGTGAGCGGGCCTTTCTCCATACGCTCCATTATACCCTTAAGTATAGCCGGCATGAAACGTGCGTCAATAGCACCTCCCACGACAGAGTTGATGAATACCAACTTACCGCCCCACTCAAGGTCTATCTCCTCACGGCCCTTGATGTTCATCTTCACCTCCTGGCCGTTGAGCTTATACGTCGTAGGATCAGGCATGCCCTCTGCATACGGCTCTATGATGAGATGCACCTCACCAAACTGTCCGGCTCCTCCCGACTGTTTCTTATGACGATATTCTGCCGACGCACTCTTGGTGATAGTCTCACGGTACGGAATCTTCGGCTCCTCAAATTTCACGGGAATCTTCTCGTTGTTCTCAAGGCGCCATTTGAGCGTGCGCAGATGGAACTCTCCCTGACCATGCACGATGGTCTGCTTCAGCTCCTTGCTCTGTTCTACCACCCATGTCGGGTCTTCCTGGCGCATCTTGAGCATGGCAGCCATAAGTTTCTCCGTATCAGCAGCATTGACAGCCTTTATGGCACGTGCGTATTTTGAGTTGGGATACTTTATGAAGTCAAACTTCCACTCACAGTCCTTACCGTTAAGAGTATTGCCCGTCTTCACATCCTTCAACTTCACTGTACAGCCTATATCTCCAGCATTGAGCTGGTCAACAGGTATGCGGTTGGCACCTGCACATACATATATCTGTCCTATACGCTCACGTGAGCCACGGTCGGCATTGGTCAAGTCGTCACCAGACTTTATCTTTCCGCTCATCACCTTGAAGTAGCTCACCTCACCGATATGCGGTTCCATACCAGTCTTGAAGAAGTAGACAGACGTTGGGCCGTCAGTATCAGGAGTCACTTCCTCACCGCGAGTATTGTGGAGCTTAGGCATGTCGCTGACAAAAGGCACAACATTTCCGAGGAACTCCATCAATCGGCGCACGCCCATATCCTTTGCAGCGCACACACAGAATACGGGGTATATAGAACGGGTCACGAGTCCCTTGCGTATGCCCTCCCGCATCTCATCCTCCGTGAGGGTTTCCTCCTCAAAGAATTTCTCCATAAGGGTCTCGTCATTCTCAGCAGCAGCCTCGACCAAGGCTTTATGCAACTCCATGGCCTTGTCTTTCTCCTCAGCAGGAATATCCTCTATGATAGGCATGCCGCCTTCTGCGGGCCATGAGTATTTCTTCATGAGGAGCACGTCTATTATTGCATTGAATCCAGGGCCTGTCTGCACAGGATACTGTATCTGCACACATTTTGAGCCATATATGTCATTCATAGAACTGATGACATTGTCAAAGTCGCACTTCTCAGAGTCGAGCTGATTGATAAGGAAGATGACGGGCTTCTTCAACTTCTCTGTATAGCGGAACATATTCTGCGTTCCTACCTCAGGGCCGTACTGCCCATTGATGAGTATGACAGCCTGGTCCGTAACGTTAAGGGCCGTTATTGCGCCGCCGACGAAATCGTCTGAGCCCGGGCAATCTATGATATTAAGTTTCTTATTGTTCCATTCTGCATGGAAAACGGTGGGGAACACAGAATAGCCGTACTCCTGCTCCACTGGGAAATAATCGCTTACGGTATTCTTTGCCTCAACAGTGCCACGGCGTTTGATGATGCCGCTGCCATAAAGTAAAGACTCGGCAAGAGTGGTCTTGCCACTACCCGCACTGCCAAGCAGCGCGATGTTCTTGATTTCGTTTGTTTGATAAACTCTCATATCTATCAAAGGTTTAAAGTGTTAGTAATAGAAGTGCCGTCTCTCGTGGCCGGAAACTGGCAACATCAAATTCTTTTCACATGTCTGCATCGACTTATATAGTAGTAGATACCGCCTCATATCAGCCAGACTCCATGAGTCTTACCTGAAGAAGCACGCACATCCCTACCCATAAAGAAGGCAGACCATTAGGTCTTTATCGCCGTCTAAGTTATACATTTTTGGAGAAAAACAAAAATATTTGCGTAAAAACATCATATCTTTTAAAACATATTAGTAATTTTGTAACAAAAAGTATCACTTTCATTCAAGCACACCTTATTTAAATATACTCTTTATGTGTCGGGATACATAGTTTCCATATCCGTGGGCATGCTTCCTGCATGGCATGGCTGATACGTACATGACTAAAATATGAACGACGTAGAATTTGAAAAATACTGGAAAGAGAACCGTATGAGCATTCTCATGCAAGACTCTGAATACCGCAAAGCCACAGGCAGCGGCAAGCTGTCGTCTGGTGCCGACCTCATACTGTTCGCCATCCCAATAGCCGCAGGCATCGTATTCATGGAACACTGCCACTTCGACAACGAGCTGCTGAAGTGGGGCATCAGTGCCATAATCACCATCGCCGCATTTGTCCTGTGCGTTTTCATAAAGACCATCATCACAGTGTCCGCACCCCCCGAAGAGATAGAAAGCCGAATAAAGAAAGCCACAAAAGAGAAGCTGCATGTGACGCAATAGACACGCATACACGCTACATATACTTATGCTTCCTTCAGATACGGACAAAGACATAAGTGCAATAACACACACTACGAAAGGAGACTTTTCTCCATTCACCATATAACGAACTCAACAACAAAATGGATATAAAGAAATCAGAATTCGTGACCTCCGCCCCAACGGTCAGCAAGTGCCCGTCAGACAACAAGCCCGAATACGCATTCATCGGCAGATCGAATGTGGGAAAGTCGAGTCTGATAAACATGCTGTGCAACCACAAGGGTCTGGCCAAGACAAGTGCTACGCCTGGAAAGACGCTGCTCATCAATCACTTCATCATAAACAACGAGTGGTATGTCGTTGACCTCCCCGGCTACGGATTCGCCAAACGCTCAAAGACCGTGCAGCAGAAGATATCAAACATGATATCATCATATATCCTGCAACGGCAGCAACTCATCACCACTTTCGTGCTTATAGACATCAGGCACGACCAGCAGAAGATAGACCGTGAGTTCATTGACTGGTTAGGCGCAAGCAATGTGCCTTTCGCCATAGTGTTCACCAAAGCCGACAAGCTCGGGCCTGTAAAGGCACGAATGAACGCGAAAGCATGGATGGACAAGCTGAAAGACACATGGGATGAGCTTCCCCCATTCTTCATAACAAGTTCTGAGAGCAAGACCGGCCGCGACGAGCTGCTCAACTACATAGACGAAATCAATTCCTCAATAAACACATCGGAGCAATAACAATGGCCTTACAGACTCCCTACATCGACATTCAAAACCTGAAGAAATCCTTTGGGGCTCATGTATTGTTTGACGATTTGTCATTCTCCGTAGCCGAGGGGCAGCACGTCGGACTTATCGCGCAAAACGGAACAGGCAAGTCTACGCTCCTCTCCATCATATCAGGCAAGGAGGGGCACGACTCAGGCAACATCATTTTCCGCAATGGGATAAGAGTCGGTTTCCTCGAACAGTCGCCAGCTTTCGACCCTAACGACACCGTTCTGGAAGCCTGCTTCAACCACAACGGCGAGGAAGAGAAGATACTGAAAGCCAAGCAAATCCTCACACAACTGAAAATCGGAGACCTCACACAGCGTATGGGGCACCTGAGCGGAGGACAGCAGAAGAGGGTGGCTCTTGCCAATGTGCTAATCACCGAACCAGACCTTCTCATTCTTGACGAGCCTACCAACCATCTCGACCTCGAGATGATAGAATGGCTTGAGGGCTTCCTGTCAAGAGGCAACAAGACCATACTCATGGTGACGCACGACCGTTTCTTCCTCGACCGCGTCTGCGATACTATCCTTGAGCTTGCCGACGGCACCGTATATACATATCACGGCAATTACGAGTACTATCTTGAGAAGAGACAAGAACGCCTCAACAACACGAGGGCCGAGATTCAGCGTGCCAACAACCTGTACAGACGTGAGCTTGAGTGGATGAGACGCATGCCACAGGCACGCGGCCATAAGGCCAAATACCGCGAGGACGCATTCGTTGACCTCGAGCGCAAAGCCAAGCAACGCATTGAGGAGCGACAGGTGCGGCTGAAATCAAAGAATGTGTACATTGGCTCTAAAATCTTCGAGTGCCAGTATGTGTCAAAAGCATTCGGTGACAAGGTCATACTAAAAGACTTCTACTACAATTTCGCGAGGTTTGAGAAGATGGGAATAATCGGCAACAACGGTGCCGGAAAGTCTACATTCATAAAACTCCTGCTCGGCATAGAGCACCCCGATGCAGGAAAATTTGACATAGGCGAGACTGTACGCTTTGGCTATTTCTCGCAGGAGGGACTGCAGTTCAACGAACAGCAAAAGGTGATAGACGTAATAACCGACATTGCCGAATACGTAGACCTTGGCGGAGGGAAGCACCTCACGGCCTCACAACTACTTCAGTTTTTCCTCTTCACGCCAGAGCAGCAGCACAACTTCGTCTACAAGCTGAGCGGAGGTGAGAAGCGCAAGCTCTACCTGTGTACCGTGCTGATGCGCAACCCCAACTTCCTGATACTCGATGAGCCCACCAACGACCTTGATATACAGACGCTCCAAGTGCTTGAGGAGTATCTTCAGGACTTCCCTGGCTGCGTTATCATAGTGAGTCACGACAGATATTTCATGGATAAGGTGGTAGACCATCTGCTCGTTTTCAAGGGCGACGGAATAGTAAGCGATTTCCCTGGCAACTATACTCAATACAGGCTATGGTCATCACTTCAGCCAAAGGAGAAAGAGACGCAGCCCAAGGCCGACTCTCCACAGAAAGAGAAAAACGCATACCGCAACACCACGAAGCGGAAGATGACGTACAAGGAGAAGATGGAATACGAACAGCTTTCCAAGGACATCGAGGCGTTGGAAAAAGAGCAGCACGCCATAGAAGAGGAGCTATGCAGCGGTACGCTGTCTGTCGATGAGCTCACGGCCAAGAGCAAACGACTGCCAGAACTCAAAGATATAATAGACGAGAAAAGCATGAGGTGGCTTGAGCTGTCGGAGTTGGCATAGCCTCTGCCCCACCCGTCAGCCATCACAGCACATGCCAAGTGCCAAGCCGACTGCCGACATGCGCTACCCACCATGCCTTAAAAAGACAAAGTCTCAAAATAAGAAAAGAAGAAACAACATGCTATATATGACGAACAAACACCACACAAGCTCACACATTGCCGCAACGCCGATGCTCAGACTGTGGCTTCTGGCAATGACCGTGCTGTTCGCGCTCAACGCATCAGCTGTACTGAAGGAGAAGAACCTCGACAACACGCTCTCGATACTCCGCTCAGAACTTGCCAACTACCACAAGGATTTGGAGCGGCAGACAAAATTCATGAAGCAGCAGCAAGAGGCCGTGAGGACCAACATTATAGACATCTTCAGCAAGAGCAACCAGAACTCGCTGATGCTCTACTCACAAAAGCCCGACTACATCTTCGACCTGACCTACGCGTGCCACGAGGCTACCGAGCAGTATGCCAGATTCCAGAGCAACGTACAGCCGTTCACGGCCTTGCTTCAGCGCACACAGGGAGAGATTGCACGCTACGACAGCCTGATAGTCAATCTCAGCAAGATACCTATAATGACTCTCAGCGAGCGTGCCAAGATAGACCGTAACGTGTGCCTCACACTTGCCGTGAACATACGCAGGACTCTCTCTGACAACAGCCAGCAGCTCAGCGACTACATACGCTACTACAACATGACCGAAGAGCGGCTGCGCAATCTCAACGACTATGCCAACAAGCGTTACAGTGAGATACAGGCCAACATCTTCAGCAATGGCGGCTCTGACTATTTCTCCATACTGGGCAATTTAGGATCGCAGTTCAATGATGCCAAGAACAGCGTGGAGGACAAGTACCGTCCGTCCTACAAGTTCAAGTCACAGTGGGACAGCCGCATCATACTCTTCTTGTTCGCCATGATTTTCTTCTACGGTTTCATCTCCGTGCTGCTATGCACAGTGGTCATCAGATGGTTCCTGCCCAAGAGGTTCCGCACACCCGAGTTCATGTCAAGGCGCACGTGCATCACCCTGTCGGCATCCGTCATAACCATCGCCGTGATACTGGGACTGATAAGAGTGATATTCAAGCACCAGAACTTCCTGCTCATGGCGAGCGACCTGCTGGTAGAGTACGCATGGCTGCTCGGCGTGATTCTCACCTCGCTCCTCATCCGTCTCGACGGCTCACAGATAAAGAGTGCGTTCCGCATATACACTCCTCTGATAGCCATGGGATTCATCGTCATAACGTTTCGTATAGTACTCATCCCCAACGATTTCGTCAATCTAATATTCCCGCCCGTCCTGCTACTGTGCATGCTGTGGCAATGGAACGTCATAAAGCGTCACAACAACAATATCCCACGCAGCGATGTGTTCTTCACATACATATCGCTTGCCGTATTCATAGTGTCTGTGATAAGCTCGTGGACTGGCTACACGCTGATGAGCGTGCAGCTGCTGATATGGTGGATTATGCAGCTCACATGCATCCTTACCATCACCTGTGCCACTGGCATCATGCAGCGTTGGGCGGAGAAGAATGGATATGCCAAGCAACCAGTCACCAAGTCATGGTTCTTCAGGTTCATATACTTTGTCATACTGCGTGTCGCCGGCGTGCTGTCTATACTCATATCCATATATTGGGCTGCCGACGTGTTCAATCTTACGGACATGACATGGCGCATGTTCGGCTATGCCTTCATAGACTCCAACAACTTCAAGGTGAGCATCACGTCCATAGCCATGGTCGTCAACCTGTACTTCCTCTTCTCGTACATCTACCACACTGTCAACGACTTGCTGAAGATACACTTCGAGAAAACGGATATGTCAACGGCGGCAAGCCATAACATCATGTCGCGCAAACTCGTACAAGTACTCGTGTGGGGCATCTGGCTGCTCATATCCCTCAGCATACTCCATGTGAGCAACACGTGGCTGGTGGTCATCTCCGGCGGTCTGTCTACTGGTATAGGTTTCGCTTCCAAGGACATACTTGAGAACATATACTACGGCATATCGCTCATGGCAGGACGCGTGAAGATAGGCGACTGGATAGAGTGCGACGGCACACGAGGCAAAGTCAGCTCCATATCATACACGAGTACCATGATTGATACTGTCGATGGCTCGGTCATCGCGTTCCAGAACAGCCAGCTCTTCAACAAGAACTACAAGAACATGACGAAGAACCACGGCTATGAGCTCGACACCCTTGAGGTGGGCGTAGCCTACGGCAGCGACATCAACTACGTGAAGCAGATACTCCATGACGCCATAATACAGCTCGACTGCATATACAAGAAGCGCGGTGTGAAGATAGTGCTCAAGAACTTCGGCGACAACAGCGTAAACCTCACGGTGCTCGTATGGGTGTCAGTACTCACCCACTACTACGACGATGGCGAGGTGCTTGAGTGCATATACGACACGCTCAACGCGCACGGCATAGAGATACCCTTCCCACAGCGCGACCTGCACATACGCGAGTTCAACGACGCACTCGCCATTGACGGCGGCAGCATGAAGCCATAAGCATAAATCCATACAAGAACACCGACAGACGAGGATGCGTCAATTGCCTACGGCTTTGACACACCCTCGTTTTCATAAACGACAAATCCTGACATGACAAAACCTCTGACTGTATATAAGGCAAGTGCCGGCAGCGGCAAGACATTCACCCTCACCGTAGAGTACATAAAGATGCTCATCGCCAATCCTTCATGCTACAAGTCCATACTGGCCGTGACATTCACCAACAAGGCAACAGAAGAGATGAAAAGCCGCATACTGAGTCAGCTCTACGGTATATGGAAACGGTTGCCCGACTCACGCAGCTATACCGACAAGATATGTGCCGACATGGGCATCGGTGAGAATATGGTGGCGACACGTGCCGGTACCGCGCTCATACAGATGCTGCACAACTACAACTATTTCAGGATAGAGACCATAGACTCATTCTTCCAGTCTGTGCTCCGCAACCTTGCCCGCGAGCTCGATCTCACGGCCAATCTGCGCATAGAACTCAATGACAAGCAGATAGAACAGACCGTAGTAGACGACATGATAGACAACCTGCGGAGCAACGACCAGGTGCTCGTATGGATAATGCAGTATATCAACGACAACATCACCGACGACAAGGGATGGAATATCATAAAGTCAATCAAGGATTTCGGCACAAACATTTTCAAGGACTTCTACAAGTCAAACAGCAAGGCCCTGTCAAAGGCCCTTGAGTCACAGGAATTCTTCAACGACTACACCTCTACCCTGCAACGCCTCCTCAAAGTGGCGGAGAACAACATCGTAAATGCCTCTGCGGCATTCTACTCCATGCTGTGTGAGGAGGACATCGACGAGACCGAACTGAAGTCCAATGCCACAAGCTATTTCAAGAAGCAGAAGGAGTCTATACTGCCTACCGATGACTATGAGCGTTCCAAGACCTACGCCGATGCCCACGACAACGTGTATGCCTGGATAAAGAAGTCTATGAAAGACAAGTCGAGGCTTGAGTATCTCAAGTGCGTAACCGAGGACTCCATCATGCCGTTCTACAACAAGACCGAGAATCTGCGCAAGCGTGCATGGAACGAATACCAGTCGTCACTGCAGATTCTGCGCCACATGCACCAGTTGCGGCTGCTGGGCAGCATAGACCGCATGGTGCATGAGAGCAATGCCGACAACAACCGCTTCCTGCTCAGCGACACCCAGTACCTCCTGCACACGCTCATCCGCGACAACGACACGCCGTTCATATTCGAGAAGATAGGCACTCAGATAAGCAACATCATGATAGACGAGTTTCAGGACACCAGCTCCGTGCAGTGGCAGAACTTCAAGGTGCTGCTCGATGAGTGCCTCAGCCATGCGCCGACAGGTGGAAGCATGATAGTGGGCGACGTGAAGCAGAGCATATACCGATGGCGTGAGGGCGACTGGCGGCTGCTCAACGACATAGACAAGCAGTTCAGCCGACAGACAGACCTGCTGGAGGTGAGACGGCTGCAGACCAACTTCCGCTCCGAGTCGGACATCATAGCATTCAACAACGCCTTCTTCGATGCCGCCATAAAGGCTGAGTGTGCCAACATGAAGGACACATGCCCCGACCATATACACCTGCTTGCGCAAGCCTATGATGACGTGCGCCAGGACATCCCCGACTCCAAGCGCAGCCCGTCAGGACGCGTGGAGCTTACCATCCTGCCGAGCCGCTCAGATGATGACGACTATGACAGCGATGAGCGCATGCTGCAAATCACCACAGACACCATAGCACGGCTCTTAGACAACGGCGTGAGCGTCAGCGACATAGCCATACTCGTGCGCAGCAACCGCTCCATACCGCCCATCGCCTCATACATCACCAGCCACATAGATGGCGTAAGGGTGGTGTCGGATGAGGCATACCGCCTCGACAGCTCCATAGCCGTGAACGTGATAATATGGACGCTGAAACTGCTGCTCCACCCCGATGATGAGATAATGCAGGCCAACATCGCCTGTTTCCATGCCCGCTACCTCTCACGCCAACAGTCTGGCTCCACGTTCATCAATGCCGCGTGGGCACGCTCGCTGACCTCACGGTTGCTGCTCTCTGACAGCCAGCTCACCTCCATGCCGCTGTTTGAGATGGTGGAGCACATACAGCGCATGTTCCACCTCTGCGACATAGAGGGGCAGAGCGCATTTCTCTGTGCCTTCTTCGACCAGATAAACAAATACGCCACGGACAACCCGTCAGACATAGAGGGCTTCATCGAGCAATGGGACAGCACTATATGCTCAAAGACCATACAGGCAGACGACGTGGAGGGCATACGCATCCTCACCATACACAAGAGCAAGGGACTGGAGTTTGACAATGTAATCATACCGTACTGCGACTGGAAACTCTCCACCCCCGACACTATATGGTGCGAGCCCAAAGGCGAACCGTGGGACAGGTTGCCGCTCGTGCCCATCACTAACTCTCTGAAGAAGATGCGCGGCACCATATTCGAGGACGACTGCCGTGAGGAGGCATTCCAGAACTGTGTAGACAACATGAACATACTGTACGTAGCCTTCACACGTGCCTCGCGCAACCTGTTCGTCATTGGCAAGCATGCCAACTCGCAGTTTCGTTCGGCCCTCATAGAGCAATGCCTGCCGACAGTGGCCCAAAGTCTTGAAGGTGCCGTGCTCGATGAGTCGGATGCTGGCGGAGAGACGCACTTCTCATACGGCACGCTGTCCGTAGCAGACCACCATGCCGCCAACGGCACATCAGACAACGTGTTCAAGGCCGACGTAGCCAAGGTGAAACTGCGCTTCAAGTCATACGCCAGCAATGTGGAGTTCCGCCAGAGCAACGACAGCCAGGAGTTCGTGAAGTCTGACGACGACAAGCAGACATCATACATCAAGACGGGAAACCTCATGCACAGCATATTCGCCAACATCAAGACCACCGCCGACATTGACAAGGTGATAAAGGACTATGCCGAGCGCGGACTGCTGTCGTCTACCGACATATCGGCCTCTCAACTGCGGCAGATGATAGACCGACGGCTGCAGAATACGCTCGCCGCATCGTGGTTTGAGCCGGGATGGCAGATATACAACGAATGCACCATCCTGTCTCACGACCCCGTAAGCGGCAAGATGAAGGAGAACCGACCCGACAGGGTGCTGATGAGAGACGGACATGTAGTAGTGATAGACTTCAAGTTCGGCAGCAAGAAGGAGCAGCACATCACACAGGTGGGTCTCTACATGTCGCTGCTCAGGCAGATGGGATGGAAAGACGTATGCGGCTATCTTTGGTATTTCTACACCAACGACATAGTACCCGTGCCGTCAAGCCTCTGACATATATGCCGCGTGGCGGCTACTGATACATTTTCTCCACTAAAAGAACACACTCATCATACATATATGAACAAGACTTTTCTTGAGCATGTCGCCAAGGACATCCTCTCAAAATACGGGCACAACCTATCACGCATAGCTGTGGTATTCCCCAACAAACGCGCGTCGCTGTTTCTCAACCAGAACTTCACGCAGCTTGTAGAAGAGTCTATATGGACTCCGAAGTACATGACCATCAGCGAGTTGTTTCGCGACCACTCGCCACTGACCGTGGCCGACCCCATCAAGCTGATATGCGACCTGCACAAGTCTTTCGTGAAGTGTACCGACACCAACGAGACGATAGACCATTTCTATGGATGGGGACAGCTCATGCTGGCCGACTTCGACGACATAGACAAGAACATGGCCGATGCCGACATGATATTCCGAAACATCAATGACCTGCATGAGCTTGACGACACCTCTTACCTCACCGAGGAGCAACGCGACATACTGCGCAAGTTCTTCGCCAACTTCACGCCCGACAATGAGTCGGAGCTGAAAGCGCGGTTCATGAGCCTGTGGCAGCACTTCGCAGAGATATACCACGACTTCAACTCACGGCTTGAGGCACAGGGGCTCGCATACGAAGGTGCACTCTACCGCCAGGTGGCCGACGACGAGTCGGCAACATACGAGTATGACGCTTATCTGTTCGTAGGATTCAACTTGCTGCAGACGGTGGAGAAAAAGCTCTTCACGCGGCTTCTGAAAGACGGCAAGGCGCACTTCTACTGGGACTTCGACGACTACTACATGCCTCACGGCAATGACACGCACCACGAGGCCGGCCACTTCATAGCACAGTATCTGGAGCACTTCCCCAACGAGCTCGACACGCACGATGCCACGATATACGACAACCTGTCGCACCTGCACGACATACGGTTCGTCAGTGCCCCTACGGACACCGTACAGGCCACATACATAGACTCATGGATAAAGAGCAACGACCGAATACATGCCGGTCGGCACACGGCGATAGTGATGTGCGACGAGCACATACTGCAAGCCGTGATGCACGCGCTGCCCGACGAGGTGACTGAGGCAAACATCACGACAGGTTTCCCGCTGCAGCAGACATCCGTGACATCTTTCGTGGCCCAGCTCATCAACCTCCAGACATACGGCCACCCCAAAGGCTCGGACAAGTACATGCTGCACAGCGTGCTGAAGGTGCTGCGCCACCCATACGCCATACTCGTATCGGAAGAGACACAGCGGCTCATAGGCTGGCTCAACGACAACAAGCGTTATTTTCCCTCACGGCGTGAGCTGTGCATAGATGAAGGCACATCGCTGCTGTTTGGCGACATAGGCTGCCACGACAAGGAGGGCGAGGACTTCAACATATCGCTGTTTGCATGGCTCCAGAAGATTCTGAGGCTCATAGGCACCAACTCCGACAACGACGACGCGCTGTTCACGGAGTCGGTGTTCCGCATGTACACCCTCGTGAGCCGCATGCTCACGCTCATGCAGTGTGGCGACCTGCGTGCTGACCTCTCCACCATAAGCCGTCTGTTCTCACAGCTCATCAGCGCCACATCCATACCGTTCCACGGTGAGCCTGTGGAAGGCATACAGGTGATGGGTGTCCTGGAGACGCGAAACCTCGACTTCGACCATCTGCTCATACTGTCGTGCAATGAGGGCAACATGCCTAAGGGTGTCAACGACTCCTCATTCATCCCCTACTCCATACGCAAGGCTTACGGACTCACCACCATCGACCACAAAGTGGCTATCTACGCCTACTACTTCTACCGCATGCTGCAACGCTCCACCGATGTGACCATAGCCTACACCATAGGCAATGACTTCGGCAAGTCGGGGGAGAGAAGCCGCTTCATGACGCAGCTCATGGTGGAGAGCAACGCACGCATACACAACCTGAGCCTTCAGGCCGAGCACGCCACAGCATGCGTCACGCAGCACCAGATAGACAAGACGGAGGAGATGATGGCTGAGCTGCATGCCATAAAGACACTTGCGCCTACCGCCATCAACCGCTATATATGCTGTCCGCTGAGGTTCTACTACTCCAACATAGCCCATATACACGAGTATGAGGACGACGAGGACATACAGATGGACAACCGTATATTCGGAAACATCTTTCATAAAGCTGTGGAGATAATATACGGCATGATGTGCGACGACGGCAAGAACGTCACGGCAGCAGCCATTGCCAATATGCTCAAGCAGCCACAGACCATAGAGCACGTTGTAGACGAGGCTTTCGCCGAGGAGCTGTTCAAGGCTTCAGCATCAGGATTCAAGCCCGAATACAACGGACTGCAACTCATCAACCGCGCCGTAATCATAAGCTACATACGCAATCTGCTACAGCTCGACATCAAGAACACGCCATTCAGAATCATAGGTCTGGAGATTCCCGTCGCCACACAGTTGCAAGTCAGCATCGGTGACAGGCAGCAGACTGTCAACATCGGCGGCACAATCGACCGTTTTGATGCGGCCACAGACAGTGCCACAGGCGAGCCTTGCCTTCGCGTCATAGACTACAAGACAGGCAAGGAGGCCACACTCGCCATCAAGGACATAGACATGCTGTTTGCCAACAAGAACATATACAAGTCGCACTCCAACTACTTCCTGCAAGCCATGCTCTACTCCCTGACCGTGAGCGACAACAGGGAGTTCAACCCAAGCGGTCTGAAAGTGCGGCCGGCACTGCTCTTCATACAGCACACACAGCGCGAAGGCTACGACCCATCCATAGAGATAGGCAAGGAGAAAGTGTATGATGCGGAGATGTGGAGAGCGGAATTCATGGAGCGACTGCATAAGGTGGTGGCCGACATATACAATCCCGATGTGCCATTCACGCCTACCACCGAGGCGGACAATTGTCTTAACTGTCCGTACTCGCAACTGTGTAAGATATAATATTGATAATCAATGTGTTGTAAAACGGCCCATTTCGCAGTGCGAAATGGGCCGTTTGGTATTGTGATATGGGCCGAATCGCATCGCGAAACGGCCCATTTTGCATCTTGACATCGCCCGTGCCTTGATTAGGCACGTATCATACGATGGCGGACTCGCGTCATCGTCAGACATAAAGCATGCTATGCCTTATGGCCTACGACATCATTGATGAAGTACTCATGCACAGCCGTGTCGGCCACGCACAGTTCGGGATGGAATGCCGTAACAAGCTGACGGCCCTGACGCGCGGCGACTATATGTCCGCCCACCTCGGCCAGTACTTCCACGCCAGCACCCACACTATTTATATAGGGAGCACGTATGAACGTCATAGGCACCATGCCCACGCCCTTCATCTCCGCTTCGGTATGGAAGCTCCCGAGCTGACGGCCGTATGCGTTGCGGCACACGTCAATGTCCATGGTGGATATACGGGTGATGTCATCTCCCTCCACCTTCTTGGCAAGGAGTATCAGTCCGGCACATGTACCAAACACTGCGCCTCCTGCCGAGATGTATTCCCTGACTGGCTCAAGCAGCCGCAGGTCAGCCAACAGCTTCAGCTGTGTAGTGCTCTCGCCTCCAGGTATTATGAGTCCGTCCTTATGACGGCCCCAGTCGGCAAGCGTGCGCACCTCGAAGCAGTCTACTCCAAGCCTTTGCAGCATCTGCTCATGCTCGATGAAGGCTCCCTGCAATGCCAATACAGCAATTGTCATGTGCTTATTTCCCCCTTTCTGCCATCAGAATCTTTATCTCCTGCTCGTTGATGCCTACCATGGCCTCGCCCAAATCCTCTGACAGTTCTGCGAGAATCTCAGGCTTGTCGAAGTTGGTCACGGCCTTGACAATGGCCTCGGCACGTTTGGCGGGGTTGCCGCTCTTGAAGATACCCGAGCCTACGAACACACCCTCGGCCCCAAGCTGCATCATGAGGGCTGCGTCGGCAGGTGTAGCCACGCCACCAGCGGCGAAGTTCACCACAGGCAGTTTGCCATTCTTATGCACGTACTCCACCAGGTCGTAGGGAACCTGAAGCTGTTTTGCGGCCTCATACAGCTCATCATCGGCCATTGACACGAGACGGCGAATCTCGCTCTGCATCATACGCATGTGGCTTACGGCCTGTACCACGTCGCCAGTACCGGGCTCTCCCTTGGTACGAATCATGGTAGCGCCCTCAGCTATACGTCGCAATGCCTCTCCGAGGTTGCGTGCACCGCAGACAAAAGGTACGTCAAACTTTGTCTTGTCGATGTGATAGATGTCGTCAGCCGGCGAGAGCACCTCGCTCTCATCGATATAGTCTATCTCTATTGCCTGAAGTATCTGGGCCTCTGCGATATGACCTATACGGCATTTTGCCATAACAGGAATGCTGACAGCAGCCTGAATGCCCTTTATCATCTTAGGGTCGCTCATGCGTGACACGCCACCGGCGGCACGGATGTCTGCCGGAATACGCTCCAGGGCCATCACGGCACATGCACCGGCCTGCTCGGCTATGCGTGCCTGCTCAGGATTTGTCACGTCCATTATGACTCCGCCCTTCAGCATCTGGGCAAGATTGCGATTCAGTTCTTGTCTTTCCTTGTTCATTTCTTGTTTCCTTTCTTATTGATAGTTTTATGTATTTATCTTATCAAGTGACATGCGCCCCGTCTGCTCACAGCACGACTCCGTCACACGCCAAGCCACAAAGACCCATGCGTATCATACATTGCGCTTGCGGTAGCTGCTCGGCGTACACTGCTTCTGCTTCTTGAAGAACTTGGCGAAATGCGCCTGTGAACTGAAGCCTAAGGCGTAGGCTATCTCCTGCACCGTCTGGCTCGATGACAAGAGCATTGACTCGGCTTCCGACAACAGGTACTCATCGATTATCACCTTCGGTGCCTTGCCCGCTATACGCTTGGTGACCTGTGCCAGATACGAGCTGCTGACATTCAACCGGTCGGCATAATACTTCACGTCATTGTGTATGGAATAGGCCGCCGCTATCTCGTTGACGAAGTCTTTGTAGAGCTCGCTGCCACGTCCGTAGAGCGGCATGTCGCTGCTATTGGTGCTCTTCACGAAGGAGAAAGCGTTGTCCACAGCCTCCACGACAGACAGGCCACGGGCTATGAATGCCGCTATCGCCGCAGATATGTTGCCGCTCATGCCATGACTGCGGTAGGCATTGGCACTATGACAGATGTTGGACATGTAGTGAGGCTCGTCATTGCCAGCGAACAACACGTCGGTATATGAGTTAGACATGAGCATACCGCAGTGCATCAACACGTTCTCACAGCCAAAAGCCTGGATGAGTCTTGCCGACTCTGTGATTTCAGCCGACGATGTCATGCGCTCGCCGAGTATGTACTCTGCATCCGACCGCTTCAGCGATATGAGCGTACACAGCGGCAACAGGCATCTGCTCATGACACGGAGTACGTCTTTTGACATGAGCACGTCGCCACTGCTTGACACTACGACAGGGTCGTATATTACCGTAAGCGGAGAGTAATGCGAGAGCACGTTGGCCACCTTCTCCATGACATCGGCACGCCGTATCATACCTATCTTCACGATTTGCGGCTGCACATCATTGATGATGGCCTCTATCTGGCCCACTACTATGTCTGACGGCAAGTCAAAGAAGTCTTGTATGCCGAGCGTGTTCTGGACGGTGATGGACGTTATCGCCGACAGTGCATAGCTGCCAAGTGACGAGAACACCTTGATGTCCGCCTGCACACCGGAACCGCTCGTGCTGTCTGAGCCAGTTATCGTCAGTATGGGTATGTTCTTTTTATCTTGCACTGCAATGTCTGACTTTTCGTGATGCAAAGGAAAGCAAAAAATGACAATAAAAAAAATACTGTTTGCATAATGACAAAGAAAACGTAAGTTTGTACAAATATTAGTGCCTACGTTTTCTATTTGTCATCATCAATATCAAGTCGGCACAATGATATGCCGTACATTATGACCGCACGCACCACCCCCAAGTGAGCGATGGCGTAAACACATCGCCCTCTTGATGTGGCGTGCGACAACCGTGTGGGCTATACTATCTTGTAGCGAACCCTGAACGTATGCGACGGCTCATCCCAGTTGGTGCCGAGCAGCACGAACCTACCTATCTGGCCCGTAGACCTCACATGCTTGCCTATACATGGGCACACGTCATAGTCGCCTATCCGCACAAGGCGTATCTTCGATGACGCGTCAGCAGGAAGCCGCGTGCTGTCAAAGTCCTTAGGAAGGCCGTTCTTGTCTACAAACTCATACGTCACGGGCAAGTCCTCTGCTATGAGGTCGTTCATACGGGTCTCTATCTCCTTCTCTTCCTTCCTTGACGGCTTGTGGTCAAGCACGAAACTCATCTTGCTTTTCTTACGCTCCACATGGGCATTGACAGACCTCCCACAGCCAAACATGCGTATCATGGTCTGGTTGACAAGGTGCTCGGCCGTATGGGCCGGCGGAAACTCATCTTTGTTG
Source organism: Prevotella sp. (assembly GCA_022775985.1). Taxonomy (GTDB): domain Bacteria; phylum Bacteroidota; class Bacteroidia; order Bacteroidales; family Bacteroidaceae; genus Prevotella. Next base: position 22,031 of record JALFIM010000071.1, on the reverse strand, counting down.
TGCTCATTCAGGCATACATTGTCGTCAGTCATATTCTCGTCCTCCATAATGATTTTATATACCACACCGCCGTAAGCTGGCACAACGACGTGTACAGGATGGTCTGGCGTGAGCCTGAACTCAGCCTCATCATACGTAAGCAAGTCCTTTCCTGTATATGTCCCCGACCGCAAGCCCATGAAGTCAAAGGCATGAGACGGTATGTTCACATCGCATTCCGCAGCTGTATCGCTGAAATTGGCGGCAACGAACAGCAGTTCACTCCCCGACTTGCGCATGAAGGCATATACCTTATTGCATATATGTCCGTTCACATACATAAGGTCAAAGAACTGTCCGTCGGCGACAGCTTTCTCTTTAGACGCTATACGCAATATTGCCTGATAGTCCGAATGGAGCCTCTTCTCATCATCGGTCATAAGCGACTTGTCCACGAATCCGTGATACAAGGAGTCCACAGTCCAATAATCGAATATTGTAGTACGCCCGTCCAGACCGCTGAAGCCCTCCGAGTCCATGCCCCTCTCGCCATACTCCTGACCGGCATACAGCATGAGCGGATTGCCACGCATCAACGCCAGGCAAACCATAGGAGCCAAGCCCTTGCGTGCATCGCCCGCGAAGAAGTCGCTTGCGATACGCTGCTCGTCATGGTTCTCAAGGAAATAGAGCATGTGGCTGCTTATTGCGTCGGTAGACTGCCAACAGTATGTGATGTCTAAAGTATCGGCATGGCCGCACATCACATTTCTCATGCAGTCATACATGCCCACCTTGTCATAGAGATAGTCAAAGCCGCTCTTTATATACGTGGCATACAATGACGGATTGTACACCTCACCGATGAAGTCGATATGCGGATATTTCTCTTTGACAGCGGCTATGGCGTATGCCCAAAACTGCGGTGGCACCATCTCTGCCATATCGCACCTGAAGGCATCTACGCCCTTCTCAGCCCAATACATTAGTATGGCCGTCATCTTCAACCAAGTATCTGGCACGGGACTGAAATGCTCCGAGCGTCCACCAGCATCACAATAATCAATGCCGTAATTAAGTTTCACCGTCTCGTACCAGTCATTCGTGCCAGGATGTGCGTCAAAATGGTCATTGCCCGTAGCCTTGGAGGGATTCTCAGAATACAGGTTTCCCTCGCCGTCAGCAAGACTGAAAGATGGGGCGAAAGCCTCACCTGGACAATAATAGAAGTTGTTTGCAGGGCTGAACTGCTTGCCTTGGTCGTCGGACTCGCCAAAATCACGCGTGCCACATGGCTTCATTATGGAATGGTATTGGCGTGCCACATGGTTCGGAACGAAATCTATCACCACCTTCATGGCGGCATCATGCGTGCGTGACACCAATGCATCAAACTCCTCAACGCGCCGCTCCACGTCATCGGCCAAGTCGGGGTCTATGTCATAATAATCGCAGATGGCATAAGGTGAGCCGGCTTTGCCTTTGACGACAGCAGGATGCTGGCGTGGAATACCGTAAGAAGAGTAGTCCGTAGTAGTGGCATGTCTTATCACACCTGTATACCATACATGTGTAACTCCGAGGTTTTTAATTCTTCTAAGAATCTTCTCGTCAAAGAAATTCATCTTGCCACAACCATTCTCTGCCAGTGTACCGTTGTGGATTTTGCCATGAGACTTATTACCGAAGAGTCTTGTGAATACTTGATATATTATTATTTTATCGGCCATATAAGATAGAGGTAAAGAAGAAGCCCTGCCACGACATCATGTATAATGGCGTGACAGGGCTTATCTCAAGATTACTATTATGCTACTCCATGAGCGGAGACAGACTTATCAATGCGTCCTATCATTCCCTGAAGGGCCTTTCCCGGGCCACACTCAGTGAAATCATCGGCACCATCTGCTATCATGTTCTTCACGCTCTCCGTCCAGCGCACGCTGCTTGTAAGCTGGGCTATGAGGTTAGCCTTTATCTTGGCTGGGTCTGTGTACGGCTTGCCGTCAACATTCTGATATACGGGACAGCAAGGTGTCCTGAACTCCGTAGCCTCTATTGCCTTCTGCAACTCATCCTTAGCAGGGGCCATAAGCGGAGAATGGAATGCTCCACCGACCTTCAGAGGCAATGCACGCTTAGCTCCAGCCTCCTTCAGTTTGGCGCAAGCTGCGTTCACAGCTTCAACAGTACCGCTGATGACAAGCTGTCCGGGGCAGTTGTAGTTGGCGGCCACAACCACCTCATCGCCATTGCTTATCTCTGCGCATATATTCTCGATGACATCATCAGCGAGTCCGATAACGGCAGCCATAGTGCCAGGAGCGGCCTCGCATGCCTTCTGCATGGCCATGGCACGCGTGCTCACAAGGCGCAGACCATCCTCAAAACTCAATGCACCCGCAGCCACAAGAGCAGAGAACTCACCGAGAGAATGACCTGCCACCATAGACGGTTTGAACTCATCGCCAAGGCACAATGCCGTGGCCACGCTATGCAAGAACACCGCAGGTTGAGTGACTTTTGTCTGTTTGAGCTCATCATCAGTGCCGTTGAACATCACATTGGTGATGCTGAATCCGAGGATTTCATCTGCCTTATCAAAAAGTTTCTTGGCTACAGGGTTGGTATCATACAAGTCCTTACCCATTCCAACAAACTGTGCTCCCTGACCGGGAAATACAAATGCTTTCATAAAATGTATTCTTTAAAAAATTTTCAAACTCCAGAACCATAAGCCATGTCACGCATACACGCATTCCAAAGCCTATGCTCATGTAATGCAAAATTACTAAATATTATTGGAACCGCGAAATTTCTCTTTTACAAGTTGCATCTTGCCACCACATAGGTCTAATATACACGCAAAAGGAGATGCCACGCTTACGCTGATGGCATCTCCTTATAACATGTATTATTATTGCAAATCAGTAGATTCTGACTACATGATTCCGTCCTCGCGCAGCTTAAGCTGCCATTTCCATGCAGACAGCAACACATCCTCAAGGGGTGTGTCGGCCTTCCATCCGAGCACCTTGTTGGCCTTGTCTACATTTCCCCATACCTTCTCGATGTCGCCCTCACGGCGCGGAGCATACTCCCAGTTGACCTTTACACCAGTAGCCTTCTCAAAGCCCTCTACGACCTCAAGCGTAGAGATGCCCTTACCTGTACCGATGTTGAAAATCTCAACAGGCTCCGTCTCCAGGTCAAGGACACGCTGCATAGCCTTGACATGAGCCTTCGCGAGGTCTACGACATATATATAGTCGCGTATGCATGTACCGTCAGGAGTGTTGTAGTCGTTGCCAAAAATCTTCAGCTGCTTACGCACGCCGATAGCCGTCTGTGTGACAAACGGTATGAGATTCATAGGCACACCGTTAGGAAGCTCTCCTATCAGTGCTGATGGATGTGCACCTATCGGGTTGAAGTACCTCAGTATTATAGACTTTATCTTGGCACCGCTATGCACGTAGTCGTGTATAATCTCCTCGTTTATCTGCTTGGTGTTGCCGTATGGAGAGAGAGCCTTCTGTATAGGAGCAGCCTCTGTAACGGGGAGATTCTCCTTGGACGGCTGTCCGTACACCGTGCAGCTTGAGGAGAATATGATACCCTTTACGTCATACTTCGGCATCAGCTCAAGAAGATTTACGAGCGACACGATGTTGTTGCGGTAGTAAAGCAGAGGCTTCTCCACACTCTCACCGACAGCCTTTGAAGCTGCGAAATGTATGATTCCCTCAATGGCAGGATATTTCTTGAACACGGCTTCCGTTGCATCAAAGTCACGCAGGTCTACCTGTTCAAAGGCAGGTCTTACCCCTGTAATCTTCTCTATACCATCCAACACCTCAATCTTGGAATTTGAGAGATTGTCAACGATGACCACCTCATAGCCAGCCTCTATCAGTTCTACGGTAGTGTGCGAGCCAATGAATCCCGTGCCACCTGTCACCAGAATAGTCTGTTTCATAGCAATAACTTTTTGTATTTTATAATATGTTGATAAAACTATTTAAGTCCGAATAGATGACGCAGCCCGAGGTCTACGCCACTGAATCCCATAAACGCCAGCGACAGCAGACCTGCCGTGATAAGCACTATGGGCATTCCCCTCATACCCTTAGGTATCTTGACGAGTGCGAGCTGCTCCCGTATTCCAGCAAACAGTATCAATGCCAAGGCAAAACCGAGGGCCGTGGAGAAAGCATATACAAGGCTTTCCACAAGAGTAAATTTCTTCTGTATCACCAATATGGCCACGCCAAGCACGGCACAGTTGGTTGTGATAAGCGGAAGGAATATGCCAAGGGCCTGATAGAGAGCCGGCGAGGCTTTCTTCAGTACTATCTCCACCATCTGCACGAATGAAGCTATGACGAGGATGAACGCTATGGTCTGAAGATACTCTATGTGCATGGGCACAAGAATATAGTTCTGCACAAGATATGTCACCAATGTAGACACTACCAACACAAATGCCACGGCCATGCCCATGCCCAAAGATGTCTCCACTTTCTTAGAGACTCCGAGGAACGGACATATTCCAAGAAACTGCGACAGCACTATATTGTTGACGAATATTGCTGAGATAAAGATAAGAACGTATTCCATAAATACTATGTGTTTGTACTGTTGCTCATGTTATTTGTCCGAACGCAGACGGTTGACCGCTGCTATAAGGAATCCCAATGTGACGAACGCGCCAGGAGGCAATATGAAGAACAGCATGCTGCCCGACTCAGGCAATATGCGGGTTCCCATTATACAGCCAGAGCCAAGCAGTTCCCTGACCATGCCAAGCAGCGAAAGTGCCAACGTGAATCCCAGTCCTGTGCCAACACCATCGAGCAGACTCATGAAGGCTCCATTCTTACATGCGAAAGCCTCTGCCCTGCCGAGGATGATACAGTTGACGACAATCAGCGGTATATACAGTCCCAACGAGTCATTGACCGACGGGAAATAGGCGGCGAGACACATCTGGAGCACCGTCACGAACGAAGCTATGACCACCACGAACACTGGTATTCGCACGGCATCGGGCGTGAGTTTCTTTATCAGCGACACCGCTATATTGGAGCATATCAATACGAATGTAGTGGATAAGCCCATAGACAGACCATTGACAAGAGATGTCGTGGTGGCAAGAGTCGGGCACATACCCAGCAGGAGAACAAACGTAGGATTCTCCTTCACCAGGCCATTTGTCAAAACTTTAATACTATTCATTTATCCATGTATTTATTCATCAATAGCCTTTCAGTACACACGTACTATATTTCTCACCTTTGATACTCCTGTATGCACGTCCGTTTCCTCCTCGTGCTGAGGAGAATCCTCCGACGCGTCAGCATCAGCGTGGCCTTTCGCGGTATGCTTTTCCGCAACGGCACTCACCTTTGCGTCCGACTTCTTGGCCGCAGGTCTCACAACCTTGGACTTCTGCTCATCAGCCGTCTGCGGTTTCTGCTCACAGCTTACAGTCTTTTTTGTTGCTGACGATACGCCATCGCACTTCGCAGGAGCGATGTCTTTCAGTGTGGAATGATAAGCCGCGTATGCCTGATTGACAGCCCTCAGAAAGGCGCGTGACGTTATGGTAGACGACGTTATGGCATCTATCTCGCCATTGTCCTTAGTCACGGCCAACGGCTTGTTGACACTGAGCTTACGGCCTATGATACTGCCCTTTCCGTCTTTCTGGAACCACGTGTCCGCTTTCTGGCCCAACCCCGGAGTCTCACTCGACTGAAGCACCTTATATCCAAGCACGTGTCCCTCCACGTCGTAGCCCACCAACAGACGCATCTCGCCGCCGAAACCCATGACAGAGCTCTCCACGGCACACCCGAGAGGCTTGCCGCCTTTAGCCGACACACCGTGCATGACAAAGACACGGGTCTCGCCATCGGAAAGTTGCCTTACGGTATCAGCCTCAGCCACCTCAATGTCATTACTGCCCATGACGCTTCTGATACCATCGGTGATGGTCTTGGCTGCCTGCTCGCTTATCGGCCCCTTTGTCACTTCATTGACCCAAGCCAACAACCCGGCCGACACCAGTGCCACCACAGTGAGCACCAACGTCATATTCAATAGAGAAGAATCAAGTTTCTTCATTTCATTTACTTTTTTACATATTCATTAACCCACAGGCGCCAAGCATACTGCATGATGCTAATACCGTGCATGCGGATATTACTTAGAGCTAAACCTCCTTGGCTTTATATACATATTTATAAGGGGTGTAAACGCGTTCATTATCAGTATGGCGAACGACATGCCTTCGGGATAGGCTCCCCAGAAACGTATCACTACCGTCAACAGTCCGATAGCGATGCCATACACCAACTGGCCACGCGCTGACATCGGCGACGTGACATAGTCGGTAGCCATGAACACGGCCCCGAGCATTACGCCACCACTCAACACCGATGCCACAGGATTGACGTATGAGTCGTCAAAGGCGTGAAGAGCTGCCGTGAGCACAAACACCGTAGCAATGATGCTCACAGGTATATGCCACGTTATCACGCGTCGCCACAACAGGTACACGAGCCCCAACACAATGGCCACAGCGCACACCTCTCCCAAGGAGCCGGCACCCATGCCGTTGTCAGGATTGCCCAGCAGCATACTGAAACTCTCAGGCAACCGCTCGAGCACGGACGCATCGCCGCTCTTGGCGGCCCACTTCATAATGCTGAGAGGAGTGGCCTCGGTCTGCGCATCCACATAACTCGTAAGCTGTCCCGGCACGGGCCATGAGGTCATAGCCGACGGAAACGACACCAGCAGGAAGCAACGCCCCACCAAGGCAGGGTTGAAGATATTGCAGCCCAAGCCTCCAAACGACATCTTACCGATGCCTATGGCCACGAGGGCACCCAGCACCACGAGCCATACGGGCATGTTTGACGGGAGGTTGAAGCCGAGGAGCAGTCCTGTTATCACTGCCGACCAATCTCCGATAGTGTTGCGGCTTGCATGAAGGACATACTTGCTTATAGCCCACTCAAACAAGACACACAACGCGACACTCGTCGCACACACTATCGCAGCACCCAAGCCGAAATAGCACAACGCCACTATGAGCGACGGCACCAGTGCGATGACCACATCCCTCATGCTCCGCTCCATAGTCATTGCGGTGTGTATGTGCGGCGACTGTGAAATAATCAAATCAGACATATATACTGTTGTTATTACTTTTTTGCTTTTCCTTATTCTGGCGCACGGCCGACAACTTACTGTTTCTGCGCTGCCTTACGCGCCTTGATTATGCCCATCACGGCAGACTTGCCATTGCGTATGTTGTCGAGCAATGGCCTTGCCGACGGACACGAGTACTGGCATGAGCCACACTCTATGCACGACACGATGTCCTCATGTTCCACACGCTCCCAGTCTTTGCCCGCCGATGCTATGGCGAGCAGATACGGCTCAAGACCCATAGGGCATACGCTCACGCACTTGGCGCACCTCACACACGGGCGCGGCTCATCGCGATACACGCCGTCTCCACTGAGCACCGTTATGGCATTGGTGCCCTTCACCACGGGCACATCAAGGTTGATGACCGTCTTTCCCATCATTGGGCCGCCACTGAGCACCTTCACATCGCCCTCAGGCAAGCCTCCGCACTGCTTCAGCAGGTCGCCGAACGAAGTGCCCATACGCACCAACAGGTTATCCGACTTGCTCAGGCCATATCCCGATACGGTGACGTACCGCTCCATCAGCGGCTTATGCTTCATCACAGCCTGGTACACGGCATACGTGGTGGCGACGTTCTGCACCACAGCTCCCACATTGGCAGGAATGGCTGGCGGCATGGGCACGCGACGGCCCAGCACGGCATCGATGAGCTGTTTCTCTCCGCCTTGCGGATAGGCTTGCTTCAGAGGCACCACCTCCACGCCATCGAGTCCGCTCACTTTCTGCTCAAGCAGACTGATAGCCTTAGGCTTATTCACCTCTATGCCTATGTATCCCTTTGTTACGCCCAGCGCCTTCATGAGCAACTGGAGCCCGACTATCACCTCATCGGCATGCTCCATCATCAGCCGATAGTCTGACGTGATGTACGGTTCGCACTCCACTCCATTTATGATGACGCACTCCACCGTCCCAGGAGGCGGCATCAGCTTGACGCAAGCAGGAAAGCCTGCTCCGCCCATACCTGTCACACCGGCCGACGTCACCCTCTCGATGATTTCCTGAGGGGTGAGCTCTGGATGGCTGTCAAGGCCCTCTATATCCGCCGTCCTGTCTATGGACGGTTCCCATTCGTCAAGTCCGTCAGACTCTACTATTATGGCTTGTCTGCGGTAGCCCGACGCGTCATACACGCTGTCTATTCTCACCACCGTGCCCGATATGGAAGAATGAACAGGGGCCGACACAAATCCGCCAGCCTCTGCCAGCACAGTACCTACACGTACATGGTCGCCCTTCTTAACCAAAGGCTTGGCGGGAGCGCCGATATGCTGCGAGAGTGGGTACACGGCCTTCGCAGGAAGCACGGCAGGGACTGTCGCCGTCTCCGCTGCTATCTTGCAGTCGGGCATGTGTATGCCACCTATCTTAAATGTCCTTATCTTCATTTATAAAAACTATATTCTCCAAGAAAAACGCTCATTTCAATCACTTCTCTACGGCAGGCCTTACGGGAAACCCTTCTGCTACGATAGACTTGCGCGGACATACGGCCACGCACTTACGGCACAGGCGGCACTTCGCAGAGTCTATCCTCGCCACACTGCCCACTATCTCTATGGCCCCGAAAGGACACTCCTTAGCACACTTGCCGCAGCCTATACACGAGTGGCCACACACCTTCATGGCCACGGGGCCACGGTCGGTGTTGTTGCAAGCCACATACACCTTGCGGTTTTTCGGCCCCACCTGCCGCAACTCAATGACACCTCGCGGACAAGCCTTGGCACATGAGCCGCATGCCACGCACACACTCTCATCCACGACGGGCACATGCCGCTGCGCATCCATTCTTATTCCGCCGAAGTCGCAAGCCGACACACAGTCGCCGCAACCGAGACATCCGTTTCCGCACGCGCTCTCACCAGTACCGCAACGGTTCACCGCGCTGCACGTCATGAGACCATCGTACTTTGCTATCCGTGCCATGTCGCACCCGGCGCACCGCACCACGGCCACCTTACGCTGCGAGGCAGCGCACTCCACACCAAGCGAGGCGTATATACTCTTCATAGTCTCCGCACCTGCCACAGGACATTGCGGCATATTCTCCGCCCCGCTGTCTACTGCCGCCACCACGTTCTCGGCAAGAGCCTGGCAGCCGGCGAAGCCACAACCGCCGCAATTGGCCTTTGGAAGGAGGTCAAGCACGTCATCTACACGAGGGTCGGTAGCTACCGCAAACTTCTTTTTACACAAGAAAAGGAGCAATGATGCCAACAGGGCTATTGCTCCAAGCATAAATACAGATGTAAGAATATCAGTCATTGTAAGTAAATCATTCCTAAGTTCGTAAAACGCATAATCCCCATAAGGCATGCACACAAGTCTGTGGTCAGGTGACAGTAAGCGCGAACATACGGCCAACTCTCGCCCTAAGGCAGAACAGCAAGACATAATAGCACGCTATGCTTGCCAGCCCCGTGACAGCAGCCGCGGCATCAGAGCCCGTAGCCATGCCTACCGACACGCATACCACCAACAGCAGAACCAATGGCAAGCCATAGCCTATCAGCACTGAGAGCAACGGCGACCCACCGCTGCTCACACATACCACATCGCCATGGGCGATAGGCCGCGAGGTGGCGATACGTGCCTCTACCACCATGCTGTCGCACTCCGTCTTGTTGCATGCGTCAGATATCTTGCAGGAAGAACAAGCGGTGCCGCGGTCTATCAGCACCTTCGCCATAGAGCCGTCTACCGACACTACCACTCCTCTTCTTTTCACTGACATGCCCATTTCGCTGAGAATACGGTTTTTAAGTTTTATCTTGATGCAAAATTACAATTATAATTTTAATACACAAAGAAAACAGTCATTTTTTAAGTGAGGCCGCCACATGCCTCCATTCCGCCGCATCACAAGCTCATCCCCACCCTATCCTACTGCCCACAGCCAGCCATACCACACCTCAACCGCCATACATACATCAACAAATGTGCCAACGGCAATGAGTGTACATGCCCGATGACGACACACTAACGACAAGCATCAAAAGCCCGAGAACCTGATTTTCCACACATTCACGCCAGCTTCAGACACGATGCTGGCATACCTATGTAATATATTGGAACACAACGCGCTGCAAAACAGCCCATTTCGCAGTGCAAAACAGGCCGTTTTAGACTACAAAATGGGCCATTTCGCAACACGAAATGGCCCATTTCACAAAAGCGTTCGGCTTACGCCGAAAATTCTCTCGGATGACGACGCCGTCCGGCATCATGCACAAGAGATTAATAGTTCTCTGCCTTCACCTCGAAGTAGCTCTGTGGATGCTTGCACACAGGGCATACCTCGGGAGCCTCCTTGCCTATGACGATGTGTCCGCAGTTGCGGCACTGCCAGATGGTGTCGCCGTCACGCGAGAACACCACGCCGCTTTCTATGTTCTGCAGCAGCTTGCGGTATCTCTCCTCATGGGCCTTCTCGATGGCTGCCACGCCACGCATGGTGGCTGCTATCTCATCGAATCCCTCCTCTTCGGCCTCACGGGCCATGCGGTCGTACATGTCAGTCCACTCATAGTTCTCACCCTCAGCAGCGGCCTTCAGGTTAGACACGGTGTCCTTGATGGCTCCACCCTGAAGATACTTGAACCACAGTTTGGCATGCTCCTTCTCATTCTGGGCCGTCTCCTCAAACAGGGCGGCTATCTGCTGGTAGCCGTCTTTCTTGGCCTTTGATGCGAAATACGTGTACTTGTTGCGTGCTTCCGACTCACCGGCGAATGCCTCCATGAGGTTGCGCTCGGTCTTTGTTCCTTTCAGGTCTTTCATATCTGTATTATTTATTTATTATGTATAATATAAGTCACTGCAAAAATACTCAAAGAAACCCGAACCGCCAAATATTTCCCGACATAAGATTGCATTCCCACACATAAATGTCCGAAAGCAAGCAAAACGCGTATTGCGAAGGGCTATGACAGACGGTACTGCACGCCACGGATATGTTAAAATCACGCTCTTTTACCACAATACGTTGCAAAAGCACTTGTCTGTGAATCATTTTTCGTACCTTTACACATCAAAAGTATCAATCTATGGCTACAAGAGGACGCAACATTTGCAACACACTCAAGGCTATCCGCAAGCAAATAGCGGATGCCAACGGGATAGACTACTCACCCGAGGAGTGCCATTTCAAGGGCGAATGCCGAGGCACCTGCCCGAAATGCGAGCAGGACGCGAGTGACTTGGAGTATGAGCTGCGGCTCAGAGCCATGGCCGGCAAGGCCATAAAGGTGGCAGGGATAGCCGCAGGACTTGTCGCCATGACGGCTTGCTCCGACGGCAAACCACAACGAGGCATCCCTAACACCAACACTGGAGGGGCAGTACTCGTTGAGGAGGACTCCACTGATATCAGCAATCTGTCGGGGAAGGTAGACGGAACAAGACCTGTAAAACGGTACACCACGACAAAATTCGCACCGCCAGAGGAAAATATGAAAGACGGGGAAGTGCCAAATGCCGACACTTCCACGAAGGTCATAAGACAACGCATATCCAAAGACAAGGCCAAAAGCACGCCGCCAAAGGATTCAAGGCGACACGAAGCCGTAGCCACAGAGCCCGTCACAGACAATGACTCCACCAACAGCCACAGACTCGCGGGCGTGATAGAGGAGATGCCAGTGTTTCCCGGCGGACATGAAGCACTGATGAAATACATAGTGGATAACCTTCGCAGCCCCGAAGGAATAGAAGAAGGGACTGTGACAGGAAGGGTTATCGTCGGCTTCACAGTAAACGAAGATGGAAGCATAAGCGATGTAAAAGTGATGCGAGGCGATACTCCCGCGCTTAACAAAGAAGCCGTGCGTGTAGTGGAAAGCATGCCAAAGTGGACTCCAGGCAAGGTCATGGGCAAAGTGGCGAAAGCGAAATACGTGCTCCCCATCAATTTTCACTGGCAATGATGGACAACAACAAGCAAACGTCTGGCTGCACATTGAGCGGCATGCGCACTGCCCCACTCCTCGGTATAGACCGCCATAGGCTCACGATAGACGGCGAGGGTGTCACTACGCTCGTGGCGTTTCACGGTTGTCCGCTACGCTGCAAGTACTGCCTCAATCCACAATGTCTTGAATCTGACGGCGTATGGCAGACAATAGACGCGGACACCCTGATGGCAAGCGTGGAGATGGACAACCTGTACTTTCTGGCGACAGGTGGAGGCATCTGCTTCGGTGGAGGCGAACCGCTCCTGCGAAGCTCCTTCATCAAGGAGTTTTGTGGGCAATGCCCTGATGAATGGCAGTTCACGGTGGAGACGTGTCTCAATGTACCCCGTCGGCACTTGGAGGAGGCAGCCCCATTCATAGACTCCTATATCATAGACATCAAGGACATGAATCCCGTCATCTACCGCTCATATACAGGCAAGGACAACCGTCAGGTGATAGACAACCTCGCATGGCTCTCCACCCATGCCAAGCACAAGGAGCGGGTGGTCATACGCCTACCTCTCATCCCCCACTTCAACACCACTGACGACAGGCGGCACAGCCGTGAGGTATTGGAGGAGATGGGATGGAGGCAGTTTGATGAATTTGAGTATGTCGTAAGATGACACCAAGTCCACTAATCACGCGCACCGGCCGACAGATACTGTGCGCACATCTCCGCACAACGCTCGCCATCGACACCGGCCGACACTATGCCGCCGGCATAGCCCGCGCCCTCGCCACACGGGAACAGGCCAGACACTGTGACGTGCTGAAGCGTCATGGGGTCGCGTGTCACGCGCACAGGCGAACTGGTACGTGTCTCCACGGCTATGAGCACGGCCTCGTTGGTGAGGAAACCGTGACTCATACGTCCGAACTTGCGGAAGCCCTCACGCAGACGTGAGGACACGAACTGCGGGAGCCAGAAGTGCAGGGGCGATGACACGAGTCCAGGGGCGTAGCTGCTCTTGGGCAAGTCGTACGACAGATGTCCGCCTACGAAGTCAGCCATACGCTGCGCAGGTGCCGTCTGCCGCATATTGCCCTGCTGCCAGCACATACGCTCCGTGTCCTCCTGAAACCGCATCATGCATAGTGGGTCTGCGGTATCGGCACACACGTCTGACGGATGCACCTCCACCACCATGCCGCTGTTGGACCACTGCGTGCCGCGGTTGCTCGGGCTCATGCCGTTGACGACAATCTGCTGTGGCCCTGTGGCCGCTGGTATGACGAATCCACCGGGGCACATGCAGAACGAGTACACGCCACGGCCGTCTACCTGTGTCACGAAACTGTACTCCGCTGCCGGCAGCCAACGGCCACGGCCCTCGCGGTTGTGATACTGTATCTGGTCGATGAGCATGGACGGATGCTCAAGCCTCACGCCCACGGCTATGCCCTTGGCCTCCATAGGCACATGGCAATCAGCGAGCATACCGTACACGTCACGTGCCGAATGGCCCGTAGCGAGTATCACGGGGCCACGGAAGGTAATCTGCCGTTGCGACACCTGGTCTACGGCCTCTATGCCCACTACGGTGTCGCGGTCGATGATGAGCCTCGTCATCTTGGTCTGGAAGTGCACCTCACCGCCACAGCCTATTATTGTATTGCGCATGTTCTCTATGACACGCGGCAACTTGTCGGTGCCTATATGCGGATGGGCATCGCACAGTATGGACGTGCTGGCGCCATGCTGGCAGAACACGTTGAGTACCTTGTCTACGCTGCCACGCTTCTTAGACCTCGTGTACAGCTTGCCGTCAGAGTAGGCACCCGCGCCGCCCTCGCCGAAACAGTAGTTGCTCTCAGCGTCTACTTTCTGTTCTCTTGATATACGCGCGAGGTCGAGTTTGCGCTCACGCACGTTCTTGCCGCGCTCTATGATTACCGGCCTAAGGCCAAGCTCTATCAGGCGCAGCGCAGCGAAGAGTCCGCCCGGGCCGGCACCTACTACTATGACGGCCGGACGGCCCTCCACATTGCCATACTCAGTATGCACGTACTCATCGGTCTGTGGGAGCTCGTTCACGTACACCCTAACCTTCAGGTTCACGAACACACGCCTCTGACGGGCGTCTATGCTCCTCTTCAGTACACGTATAGCTTTCACTGTACGCCTGTCTATGCCACGTTCCTGTGCCACATAGTTTATAATAGCACTCTCGCTTGCTGCCGTCTCTGGCGTGACGCGCAATTGTATTTCTTCTGTCATTTAGTCAACCAAATAAAGGGGAAAACTGATTTTTTATTACCAATTTATTATTTTACGTGCAAAATTAATCATTTATCGGCTAAAAACATTGGCTAATGACAAAATCTTTGTAATTTTGCAGCGTGTCCGACCGATACTGCACAGTACGAACCACACACGCCATGCATGGATTCATGCAAGCGCACCGCCCTCGTATAAGCGTTGCGCAAGCATGGTACTACCGTGGGATGTAAGGTTCAGGCCGCGTACACACCGAAAACGAAAATGCCACTTTTGTCATGTGGCTTCAAACACAACAAACAACATGAAAGTATTAAAATTCGGCGGAACATCTGTAGGTTCCGTAAAAAGTATTCTGAGTCTGAAACACATCGTAGAGGACGAGGCGCGTCAGCAGCCCGTAGTCGTAGTAGTGAGTGCACTCGGTGGCATCACCGACAAGCTCCTCACCACATCGCAGTTGGCCCTCAAGGGCGACGAGGGATGGAAGGATGAGTTTCAGGGCATGGTAGACCGTCATCACAAGATGATAGACACCATCATCACCAACCCACATCAGCGTGAGTCGCTTTTCAACAAGGTAGATGCCCTTCTTGAGCAATTGCGCAGCATCTACTTCGGAGTATTCCTCATCCACGACCTCAGCGAGAAGACGCAGGATGCCATCGTGAGCTACGGCGAGCGCCTCAGCTCACAGATAGTGGCCACCCTCATCAAGGGCGCGAAGTGGATGGACTCACGCGACTTCATCAAGACCACACGCAAGAACCACAAGCATGTGCTCGACAGCGAGCTCACGAGCAAGCTCGTGTGCAAGGCTTTCGGCGACCTGCCGCGTGTGACTCTCGTACCGGGATTCATAAGCCGCGACCGCGACACGGAAGAGACGACAAACCTCGGACGTGGTGGCAGCGACTATACAGCGGCCATCATAGCCGCAGCATTGGATGCCGACGTGTTGGAGATATGGACTGACGTAGACGGATTCATGACTGCCGACCCACGCGTCATAAAGACCGCCTACACGATAAACGAGCTTAGTTATATTGAGGCTATGGAGCTCTGCAACTTCGGTGCCAAGGTGATTTACCCTCCGACGATATACCCTGTATGCGTCAAGAACATACCTATTAAGGTAAAAAACACCTTCAATCCGAAGAGCCCGGGCACCATAATCAAGAACAAGATAGACAACGACCGCAAGCCCATCAAGGGCATATCGAGCATCAACGGCTCTGCGCTCATCACCGTCACCGGCCTTTCGATGGTGGGTGTGATAGGTGTCAACAGGCGCATATTCACAGCACTTGCCGACAATGGCATCAGCGTATTCATGGTGTCGCAGGCTTCATCGGAGAACTCTACGTCAATCGGTGTACGCGAGGCCGACTGCGACGAGGCCGTAAGGGTGCTCAATGAGGAGTTTGCCAAGGAGATAGAGACCGGTGCCATGTTCCCGATGTTTGCCGAGAAAGGCCTCGCCACCATAGCCGTGGTAGGCGAGAACATGAAGCACACACCCGGCATTGCGGGCAAACTGTTCGGCACGCTCGGCCGAAGCGGCATCAGCGTGATAGCATGCGCACAGGGAGCGTCAGAGACCAACATATCATTCGTAGTAGACAGCAACTATCTCCGCAAGGCTCTCAACGTGCTGCACGACTCCTTTTTCCTGTCGGAGTACAAGGTGCTCAACCTCTTCGTCTGCGGTGTGGGAACCGTAGGCGGCAAGCTCCTTGAGCAGATAAAGATGCAGTACGAGGAACTGAAACAGAACAGCAAACTGAAGCTCAACGTAGTAGGCATAGCAAGCTCGCAAAGGGCTATATTCAACCGCGACGGACTCGACCTTGAGAACTACAAGGAGGCACTGGCCGCATCGCCACAAAGTGACGTGCAGAAACTGAAGGATGAGGTGCTCGGCATGAACATATTTAACAGTGTGTTCGTAGACTGTACGGCAAGCCGCGACGTGGCAGAGCTGTACCAGACGCTGCTCGAGCACAACGTGTCGGTGATTGCGGCCAACAAGATAGCGGCATCGTCTGACTACGACAGCTACATAAAGCTGAAGCGCACGGCTCTTGAGAGGGGCGTGAAGTTCCGCTTCGAGACCAATGTAGGCGCAGGACTGCCAATCATCGGCACCATAAACGACCTGCGCAACTCTGGAGACACCATTCTGAAGATTGAGGCCGTGCTCAGTGGCACCCTCAACTTCATCTTCAACGAGATATCCGCCGACTTACCTTTCTCTGCCGCCGTACGCAAGGCCAAGGAGCATGGGTACAGCGAGCCCGACCCACGCATAGATTTAAGCGGCATGGACGTGGTGCGCAAGTTGGTGATTCTGACGCGCGAGGCCGGATATAAGGTGGAGCAAGACGATGTGGAGAAACACTTGTTCGTACCCGAGGAGTTCTTCAACGGCACGCTCAGTGACTTCTGGCAGATGCTTCCCTCACTCGATGACGACTTCGAGCAGCGACGCAAGCGTCTCGAGGCCGAGGGCAAACGCTGGCGTTTCGTGGCCACGATGGAGCATGGAAAGACAAGTGTAGGACTGAAAGAGGTAGACAGCAGTCATCCGTTCTACCGCCTTGAGGGCAGCAACAACATCGTGTTGCTGACGACCGAACGCTACAAGGAGTACCCCATGCAGATACAGGGCTACGGAGCCGGAGCAAGCGTTACGGCAGCAGGAGTGTTCGCCAACATAATGTCTATCGCCAACATCTAAGCGGGAGGAGAAGTAATGAAACACATCATCATTTTAGGCGACGGCATGGCCGACCATGCCGTAGAGAGACTCGGCGGAAAGACTCTGCTGCAATACGCCAACACTCCATATATGGACAAGCTCGCACGGATGGGTCGCTGTGGCCGTATGGTTACGATACCCGATGGATTTCACCCGGGAAGTGAGGTCGCCAACACTGCCATTCTCGGCTACGACCTCAACGACGTGTATGAGGGACGCGGTCCGCTCGAGGCCGCTTCCATAGGCTACGAGATGGCTCCTGATGACATGGCCATGCGGTGTAATATCATCAATCTCACCGACGGACTGATAAAAAACCACCATGGAGGACACCTCACCACGGAGGAAGGCGACATGCTGATAAAGTATCTTGATGAGCATCTCGGCAACGATGATATAAAGTTCATCACAGGCATACAGTACCGCCACCTGCTGATTATCCGCAATGGCAACAAGCACATAGAGTGCGCACCACCCCACGACCACCCCAACGAGGAGTGGCGCGGACTTCTCGTAAGGCCAGAAGAGGGTTGGGCAGACAGGCATGACGGCGACAGGATGACCGCACAAGAGACGGCAGACATCATCAACGACCTTATCATACGCTCACAGGAGCTGTTGGAGGCGCACCCCTTCAACACCGCAAGGAAAGCGCAAGGCATAGACATGGCCAACAGCATCTGGCCGTGGAGCGGCGGTTACCGCCCATCCATGCAGACTCTTAGCCAGATGTACCCACAGATAAAGCGTGGCGACGTGATTTCAGCCGTTGACCTCATACGCGGCATAGGGCATTACGCCGGGCTCAACAATATAATAGTAGACGGAGCGACAGGGCTCGCTGACACCAACTATGAAGGCAAGGCGGCAGCGGCGATAGAGGCTCTGCGCCATGACGACTTCGTATTCCTGCACATAGAGGCAAGCGATGAAGCGGGGCATGACGGCGACCTGGAGCTCAAGTTACGCACCATAGAGAATCTTGACAAGCGTGCAGTGGGCCCCATATACGAGGCCGTAAGGCAGTGGACTGACGAACCTGTATGTATCGCGGTAATGCCAGACCACCCTACACCTGTGGAGATACGCACACATGTCAAGGAGCCTGTGCCTTTCCTGATATGGCATCCAGGCATAACTCCCGATGATGTGCAGTGCTACGATGAGGTAAGCTGCGTAGGCGGGTCATACGGACTGCTAAGACTTCAGCAGTTCATGAATGAGTTTATGAAGATACAATAGACGCTCTTATGGCTATTCATACACTGCAAGCATGCATATCCTCAACTCATCGTCATGCCAACTGTGTATGTCACGCATAGCAATAAATCATATTACGCATCACAATAAATAAAGAATACAAATAAAATGAAATATTACAGCACTAATCATAAAGCGCCGCTCGCCTCGCTGCATGAGGCTGTGGTGAGAGGACTGGCACCTGACCGTGGGCTTTATATGCCAGAGAAGATAAAGCGGCTTCCACAATCGTTCTATGAGAACATACAGAATCTATCATTCCAAGAGATAGCCTACACCGTGGCAGATGCCTTCTTCGGTGAGGATGTGGAGCCCGCAGAACTGAAACGTATTGTGTATGACACGCTGGCTTTCGACTGCCCATTGGTAGAGGTGGAGCCTGGAATATACAGCCTTGAGCTGTTTCACGGCCCTACGTTGGCATTTAAGGATGTTGGAGCACGGTTCATGGCAAGGCTTCTCCAGTACTTCATACGTCAAGAGGGCAAGGAGCAGGTCAACGTGCTTGTGGCCACAAGCGGTGACACGGGTTCTGCCGTCGCAAACGGATTCCTCGGTGTCGAGGGCATACATGTGTACGTTCTGTATCCCAAAGGCAAGGTCAGCAAGATACAGGAAAGCCAGTTCACGACACTTGGGCAAAACATCACGGCCATAGAGGTGGATGGTGTATTCGACGACTGCCAGCGTCTTGTGAAGTCGGCATTCATGGATGAAGAGCTTTGCAACCACATGAAACTGACATCGGCCAACTCCATCAACGTAGCACGTTTCCTCCCACAGGCATTCTACTATTTCTATGCATACGCACAACTTAAGAAACTTGGAAAGTCCGACAATATGGTGGTATGCGTGCCAAGCGGCAACTTCGGAAATATCACAGCAGCGATATTCGGACGCGAGATGGGATTACCCGTCAAGAGATTCATCGCGGCCAACAACGCCAACGATGTAGTATGCGAATATCTCGCGAACGGTAAATTCAATCCACGGCCAAGCATCCAGACCATAGCCAATGCCATGGATGTAGGCGACCCAAGCAACTTCGCACGCATATACGACCTGTTCGGAGGCAACTATCAGAAGATATCGTCACTCATGAGCGGCGTATCATACAGCGACAGTCAGATACGCGACACTATGGCGAAGTGCTATCATGCCAACGATTATATACTCGACCCTCATGGGGCATGCGGCTATCAGGCGCTGAAAGACATGTTGCTCGATGGCGAGACAGGTGTATTCTGCGAGACAGCCCACCCTGCTAAGTTCAAGTCTACGGTAGACGCGGCCATAGACGGCGATGTAAAGATACCTGAGCGGCTTGCCGCATTCATGAGAGGAACGAAGCAAAGCGTTAGCATGAGCAAGGACTTTGATGCGTTCAAGTCTTTCCTCATGGCAGAATGACAACGCAGTATCTCTTGCAAAAGTAATGCAAGTGCGAGAGTTGGTGGAGCTTGCTCCGATTGCCAAGCCGCAGCCTATCTTCTACAAGGATAGTGCAAGTCAAATAGATTTTGCATCATGGAATGGTGAGGAGTTCTTCTACTTGAAAGATAGTGGTGCAACAGTTTGTTCTTTAAAGGTTAAAGAACTTATGGGAAAAAATAATATTACAAATGTTTCTTTTGAGGATTTAGATAAGTATTGATAATATAAAAGGTTATATGTAAGGAGTAATTCCTCCTACCTTTGTTACTTATTATAAGATATGCAAATTCATACTTAGCTTTCCATTCTAAATAAAAATCCGTGAGTAGTAAAATTGCTATTCACGGATTTTTATTAGTAGTGTAGCTTTTTACTTTTTCTTCTTCAACACATAGAACTTTGCAGTCTCACCCTCTGGCTCATTGCCAACCGAGTCTGTCATGACAATGCTGTTGGCATCCTTCACCTTATAGAAGGTATGCTCACCACTTGATGGACGCACAAGCATTAGTACATTGCCGTCAAGCACTTTGAACACTCCGCTTGCCTCGTCATGACCGTCTCTTTTGTCTATATAATCCTGTTCCAACTGATAGGTGCTATCAGCCTTGATGGTGAGCATGGTCTTTATGCCGGGACCGTCAGCAGCGGGGAATGTACCCTCATAGGTTCCAGCAATAGATACCAAATCCAGATTGTCGTCCTCGGAAGCCGTGTAACCAGCCACGTTTGTTGAGTCTGTATCCGCAACACTTTGGGCAGTTTTCTTGTCGGTGCAAGAAACAAGGGCTGCAAGAGCAGCAACTGTCAAAATCATCAAAATCTTTTTCATACTTTACAGTGTTTATTGTATATTGGTTATTTGTTGGCGGAACATGCCGCCTTGAACCTACAAAAGTATATAAAAGTTTCGGTAATGATGAAGAATAGTTTGAAAATCAACGCAAAGGTTACGCAAAAGAATCAGATTTGTGAACAACCACTGGTTTAATTTCAGTAAAGAATGGTGTTTTTATACTTGATAAGAAAGGCAAATAATCGTTCAATGTTTGTTTTCCCGATAATGCGTTTCCCGTCAACAATGTAATGGCATAAATTATTTATACTTTTAGTATTGTTGTCTTTTACTGCATCAATTATCTTAATCCAGTATCGTGCTTTTATGCCTGACATTCTCTCCAAGTCAAGCAGACTGAATGTATTAGCATCTAAAATACTCTTTAAAGTACAATAAAGGCCATATGGTGTGTCAGGATCAAATTCGTACACTTCAATGTTTATGTCATCCAGCGAAGATAAGTATTTTCTCATAAGAGACTTTATAACGTCAACAGGTATACCACCGTTCATGGCTCCCATCCAGAGGAATGCAACAGACGTTATTCCCAGCTTTTTATAGTTATTCACAAAACTCTTTAGCGTAGCTTCTATCCATTCTACTTTTGACGGATTCTTCCAATCGTCTTTTATGGCAAAGTTCAAAATAACGGGTGAATTTTTCTTATATGGAAGAATTTGACCCGGTTTTAGAAGATGTTGAAAGCAGACACGCTGATACTCCTTAAACATTTCGGGAAACCTCAATTTAAAATCAAGTGCTATTCCTTTACCCATAACACCTACACAATTTACTGTGTTTACTACAGCCATTGCTTTTGTGTTGAAAATATTTCCTTTTGTTTCTATGTATGACATGATTATGTGTCTTCTTTACACCAATTCATAAATAGATTTCAACTCTCCTGGCCAAATTTTGTATAGCCCCAATGAATTTATTGTCATTGTGAAAGGCTTTACAATGCTTAATGCTTGCTTCAATATCGCGGTTTGCTGTCTGTCGCGACTGATGTTTATCGTCATATGGTTCAAGTGTCTTTCGGGAAGGTATGACGGGTTACCCAAAAATGTGTATGCGTACTTCCTAATATTATCCATATTCTCATTTTTCGCTATTTTGAAATACAGCACATATCCCTTTTCTTTCCCTCCCATTACTCCTATGCCGTTCACGACAACTTCAAATGGTGAAAATGTAAAGTTTTCCATCACTTTCGTTATGTTACTTAATGTGTCTTTGGAGGATGAAATAGTAAAATGGAAAGGCAAAGTATCTAGTTCAAAGCGTAAATTGTCGGCTACTTTACCATAAGGTATGCGGCACAAACCATTCATGTCAACATCTCCTAATGCA
>JALFIM010000052.1 GCA_022775985.1 Prevotella sp. | reverse complement strand
TTTTTTCATTAACTTTGTAGGCAGAAAACTAAAATCACATTATATAATGGAAGAAAAGCATTTCAAACGCACCACCGTGACGGCCGCCCTGCCGTATGCCAACGGTGGCGTACACATCGGCCACCTCGCCGGCGTGTATGTTCCTGCCGACATCTACGTGCGCTACCTGCGCCTGAAGAAGCAGGAGGTGATGTTCATCGGCGGAAGCGACGAGCACGGCGTGCCCGTGACCATCCGCGCACGCAAGGAGGGCATCACCACCCAGGAGGTGGTAGACCGCTACCACTCGCTCATAAAGAAGTCGTTTGAGGACTTCGGCATCTCGTTCGACGTGTACAGCCGCACCACATCCAAGATACACCACAAGTTCGCCTCCGACTTCTTCCGCACGCTCTACGACAAGGGCGAGCTGGTAGAGAAAACCGAGGAGCAGTTCTGCGACGAGGTGACGGGCGAGTTCCTCACCGACCGCAACATCGTGGGCACATGTCCGCGCTGCGGTGCCGAGGGCGCATACGGCGACCAGTGCGAGAAGTGCGGTGCCACGCTCTCGCCCGACGAGCTCATCAACCCCACTAACAAGAACAACCCCGGCCACGGACTCATCAAGAAGCCCACCAAGAACTGGTACCTGCCGCTGGGCAAATACCAGGACTGGCTGAAGCAGTGGATTCTGGAAGAGCACAAGGAGTGGCGGCCCAACGTGTACGGACAGTGCAAGTCGTGGCTCGACATGGACCTGCAGCCCCGCGCCATGACGCGCGACCTCGACTGGGGCATACCCGTGCCCGGGGAGGGTGCCGAGGGCCAGGTGCTCTACGTGTGGTTCGACGCGCCCATAGGCTACATCTCCAACACCAAGGAGCTGTGCGAGGCGCAGCCCGAGAAGTGGGGGTCGTGGCAGAAGTGGTGGCAGGACCCCGAGTCGCGCCTCATACACTTCATAGGCAAGGACAACATAGTGTTCCACTGCATAGTGTTCCCCACCATGCTCAAGGCCCACGGCGGCTACATACTGCCCGACAACGTGCCGGCCAACGAGTTCCTCAACCTCGAGAACGACAAGATTTCCACCTCGCGCAACTGGGCCGTGTGGCTCCATGAGTACCTCCACGACTTCCCCGGCAAGCAGGACGTGCTGCGCTACGTGCTCACCGCCAACGCCCCCGAGACCAAGGACAACAACTTCACCTGGAAGGACTTCCAGGACCGCAACAACAATGAGCTGGTGGCCGTGTACGGCAACTTCGTGAACCGTGCGCTGCAACTCACCAAGAAATACTTCGGAGGCGTGGTGCCCGAGTGCGGCGAGCTGCTCGACGTTGACCGCAAGGCCATAGAGGAGTTCAAGGACGTGAAGCAGAAGGTGGAGGCCCTGCTCGACGTGTTCAAGTTCCGCGACGCGCAGAAGGAGGCCATGAACCTCGCACGCATCGGCAACAAGTACATCACCGACTGCGAGCCGTGGCACGTGGCCAAGACCGACATGGAGCGCGTCAAGACCATACTGTACATCTCACTGCAACTGGTCGCCAACCTCGAGATAGCCTTCGAGCCGTTCCTCCCGTTCAGTTCCGCCAAGCTCCGCGAGATGCTGGGCATAGCAGAGAGCGACTGGGCACAGCTCGGCTCCACCGAGCTGCTCAAGCCCGGGCACCAGCTCGGCACGCCCGCGCTGCTCTTCGAGAAGATAGAGGACGAGGCCATAGAGGCACAGCTCAAGAAGCTGGAGGACGAGAAGAAGGCCAACGAGGCCGCCGCCTACGTGGCCGCGCCCGTGAAGGACACCGTAGACTTCGACACCTTCGAGAAGCTCGACATACGCGTGGGCCACATCAAGGCGTGCCAGAAGGTGAAGAAGAGCAAGAAGCTCCTCCAGTTCACCATCGACGACGGCTCCGGCCTTGACCGCACCATACTCAGCGGCATAGCCGCCTACTACAAGCCCGAGCAGCTCGTGGGCAAGGACGTGCTCTTCGTGGCCAACTTCGCGCCGCGCAAGATGATGGGCATAGAGAGCCAGGGCATGATACTCTCCGCCGTCAACTTCGACGGCTCGCTCCACGTCACCACCATGGCCGACGAGGTGAAGCCCGGCTCACAGGTGGGATAACGGCCCACTTATTTCAGTATTCTCAGCCAAAGGCGGCAACGGATGTGATGACATTGCACCCATTGCCGCCTTTGGCTTTCATACATTTCCTTTAAAATTTCTTTGCTAAAAGTATTGAGTATATGCAACACTTTTATTATTTTTGCAAAAAGTGTTGAGTATACACAACACTTTTATCAAATTTACCAAAAGTGTTGAGTATATGAAACAGATTCTAATAGAACGGCAAGGCTACTCCGAGCATATAGAACGGATGCTGGACAGTGGCATGGTGGTGGCCCTCACAGGACAGCGCCGTGTGGGAAAGAGTTGCGTGATGCGTTGTATAAGCGATAAATACTCACGCGATTCTGCCAACAACATAATATATATAGACATGGAAAAGACGGCATTTGCCGATATTTCCGACTATAAGTGCCTTGAACGCTATGTGACCGACCGCCTTGCCGCCGACAAAGAGAACTATCTCTTCATTGACGAAGTGCAGGAGATAAGCGAGTTTGAGAGAGCCCTGCTCAGCATGCAGTCAGACGGAACTTGCCACATCATGGTGACAGGCAGCAATGCCAAGATGCTGTCGGGAGAGTTGGCCACGAGACTGCGCGGCCGCTATATGAGCTATCATATACACGGGCTTGACTATGAGGAGTTTATTGAGTTTCACGAACTTCCCGACAATGATGAGAGCCTTGACTTGTTCCTGCAATATGGAGGACTGCCACAACTCCGTCAGATAGGGATTGCCAACACCGACTTGGTGGACGATTACCTTGAGAATGTGTTTAACACCATAGTGCTGCGCGACATCATAGAGCATGAGAACATACGCAACGTGTCCCTTCTCCGCACCTTGGTAAGGTTTGTGAGCGACAACATAGGCAAGCAGTTCTCGGCCCGCAGCATAGTAGGCATGCTGAAAGCACAGAACACGGAGGCATCGGCCAATATGGTGCTCAACTATCTCGAGTACCTCTGCAACGCCTATATCATAGACCGTGTGGGCCGCTACAACATACATGGCAAGAAGATTCTTGAACTTGGTGACAGCTTCTACTTTGAAGACCTCGGGCTGCGCAACCATATCGTGGGCGGCAACCGACGCTTCGACATAGAGAAGGTGATGGAGAATGTAGTGTACCGACATCTCCTGCGCCTTGGCTACACGGTGTACATAGGCTTGCTGCACAAGGCCGAGATAGACTTCGTGGCAGAAAAGCAGGGCAGCACCGTGTATGTACAGGTGTGCTATATGCTGGCCTCAGAGGAGACCGTGGAGCGTGAGTTCGGCAACCTGAAGATGATAAAGGACAATCACCCCAAGTATGTGGTGTCGATGGACAAGCTGTACGGCGAGACCAACAGCGACGGCATACGGCATATTCAGTTGAGAGACTTTCTTAAACAGAAGTCGCTGTAAAGCTGCATCAACAATGCCTGTCACAGCGGTTTATCATCGAAAAAGTGTGGCTTCAGCCTATTTTTATCATCGAAAAAATGTAGTTTCACGCCCATTCTATCATCGAAAAAGTGTGGTTTTACCTCATTCTTATCATCGAAAAAATGTGGTTTTACGCCTATTCTATCATCGAAAAAGTGTGGTTTTACCTCATTTTATCATCGAAAAAATGTAGTTTCACGCCCATTCTATCATCGAAAAAGTGTGTAGATGCAGCATGTATTAATTGCAGCATGCGGCATGGGGCAATGTAGTAATGCGTAAGACTTATCACATTTTTGGGATATTAATGGCGCAAATGTTTTGCAGTGTCAGGAATATTTGCAATATTTGCACACGCTCTGCCGACGGCCGCGCAGCATGTATTCGCCATGCCGCCACCACGCATCCATCGGCAGAGGGTGGCACGCACGCCCTAAAGGCACATTTATAACAATATTTCAACACATACGATAACTTATGTCTCAGCAATTGGAAATAAAGGAACTCGACCAAGTAGTGGTGCGGTTCTCAGGCGACTCAGGCGACGGCATGCAGCTGGCGGGCAACATATTCTCCACCGTGTCGGCGACCGTAGGCAACGGTATATCCACATTTCCCGACTATCCGGCCGACATACGCGCCCCGCAAGGCTCGCTCACCGGCGTGTCGGGCTTCCAGGTACACATCGGACGCGGCCGCGTCTACACCCCTGGCGACCTCTGCGACGTGCTCGTGGCCATGAACGCCGCCGCGCTGAAGACCCAGCTCGCGCACGCCAAGCCACAGGCCACCATCATCATCGACACCGACAGCTTCGGCGAGCGCGACCTGCAGAAGGCTGAGTTCAGTACCTCCGACTACCTCGCCGAGCTCGGCATCGACACCGACCGCGTGGTGGCGTGCCCCATGACGCAGATGGTGAAGGCGTGCCTCAAGGACAGCGGCATGGACAACAAGGCCGTGCTGAAGTGCCGCAACATGTTCGCCTTAGGACTGGTGTGCTGGCTCTTCGACCGCGACCTCGGCCTCGTGGCGGCGTTCCTGCGCGAGAAGTTCCACAAGAAGCCGGCCATTGCCGAGAGCAACATACGCGTGGTGCAGGCCGGCTACGACTACGGCCACAACGTACACGCGAGCGTGCCGGCCGTCTACCGCATAGAGTCGGCAGAGAAGGTACCGGGCCGGTACATGGACATAACGGGCAACAAGGCCACGGCCTACGGCCTCATCGCCGCCGCCGAGAAGGCCGGTCTGAGGCTCTACCTCGGCTCATACCCCATCACCCCGGCCACCGACATACTGCACGAGCTGGCCAAGCACAAGTCGCTCGGCGTGACCACGGTGCAGTGCGAGGACGAGATATCGGCATGCGCAAGCTCCGTGGGCGCGGCCTTCGCGGGCGCACTCGCCGCCACCTCCACCTCAGGGCCGGGTATATGTCTGAAGTCTGAGGCCATAAACCTGGCCGTAATAGACGAGCTTCCGCTCGTAGTCATCGACGTGCAGCGCGGCGGCCCGTCCACAGGACTGCCCACCAAGAGCGAGCAGACAGACCTGCTGCAGGTGCTCTACGGCCGCAACGGAGAGAGCCCCATGCCCGTCATCGCCGCCACCAGCCCCACATCGTGCTTCGACGCGGCCTATGCCGCCGCCAAGATGGCGCTCGAGCACCTCACCCCCGTGGTGCTCCTCACCGACGCGTACATAGCCAACGGCTCGGCGGCATGGCTCCTGCCCGACATAGACAAGCTGCCCGACATACATCCCCACTACGCCCCCGACTCCATGAAGGACAGCTACACGCCGTACATACGCGACCCGCAGACCAAGGCCCGCTACTGGGCCGTGCCCGGACGCGAGGGCTTCACCCACATACTCGGAGGACTGGAGAAGGACGGAGCCACGGGTGCCATAAGCACGGAGCCCGAGAACCACAACCTCATGGACCACCTGCGGGCAGAGAAGGTGGCCCGCATCAGCGTGCCCGACGTGGCCGTGGAGGGCGACGCCGACGACGCATCGCTGCTCATCGTGGGCTTCGGCGGCACCTACGGGCACCTATACACCGCCATGCAGGAGCTGCGCTCGCAGGGCGAGAAGGTGGCCCTCGCGCACTTCATGTACATCAACCCGCTGCCGGCCAACACCGCAGAGGTGCTGCGCCGCTACCCCAAGGTGGTGGTGGCAGAGCAGAACCTCGGACAGTTTGCCGCGTACCTGCGGGCCAACATCGACGGATTCGTGCCATACAAGTTCGACCAGGTGAAGGGACAACCCTTCGTAGTGTCGGAGCTGGTGGCCAACTTCAAGCAGATAATACACGCATAACCCTCAAGCACTCAGATCATGACTTACACCATACAAGACTACAAGAAGGGACAGCCCAGATGGTGTCCGGGCTGCGGCGACCACGCGTTCCTCGCCTCCCTCTACAAGGCAATGGCCGAGATAGGCGTGCCCCCGTACCAGACGGCGGTCATCTCGGGCATAGGATGCTCCAGCCGTCTGCCGTACTACGTCAACACCTACGCCATGCAGACGATACACGGGCGTGCCGCCGCCATAGCTATGGGCGCGAAGATAGTGAGCCCCTCGCTCACCGTGTGGCAGATAAGCGGCGACGGTGACGGCCTGGCCATCGGCGGCAACCACTTCATACACGCCATGAGGCGCAACATAGACATCAACATGATACTCCTCAACAACCGCATATACGGCCTCACCAAGGGGCAGTACTCGCCCACGTCGCCGCGCGGCTTCGTGAGCAAGTCGTCGCCCTATGGCACCGTGGAGGACCCGTTCCGCCCCGCCGAGCTGTGCTTCGGGGCCCGCGGCCGCTTCTTCGCACGCGCCGTGGCCAACGACTCGCAGCACACCGTGGCCATACTCAAGGCCGCCTACCACCACAAGGGCGCGGCGGTGTGCGAGATACTCCAGAACTGCATGATATTCAACAACGGCGCCTACGACCCCATATACACCCGTGAGGGCCGCTCGCGCAACGCCATATACGTGGAGCACGGCAAGCCGCTGCTCTTCGGCGAGAACCTGGAGTACGGACTGGTGCAGGAGGGATTCGGCCTGAAGGTGGTGCGCCTGGGCGAGGACGGCGTGACCATCGATGACATACTCGTACACGACGCGCACGCCGAGGACAACACCCTGCAGCTCAAGCTCGCCATGATGGACAACGAGCACGGGTTCCCCGTGGCCCTCGGAGTGATACGCGACGTGGAGGCCCCCACCTACGACGAGGCCGTGAACGCGCAGATAGAGGAGGTGCGTGCCGCCAAGCCGTACCACAGCTTCAGCGAACTGCTCGACACCAACGACACCTGGACGGTGGAGTGACCGGCCTCACAGGCCGCGGCCCGATGCCTCATGCTTGCCGCCGTGAAGCCCGTATCGGCCACGGCCGTGAACGCGTGCATGGCCGACTCCATACGTGCATGCGGTCAAATATAGCGTCCAAAATTTGGTAATTGGGTGAAAAAGCACTATCTTTGCACTCAAAATTATACTGATTGTCCTATGGTGTAATGGTAGCACTACAGTTTTTGGTTCTGTCAGTGGTGGTTCGAGTCCGCCTGGGACAACAGAAAAGGGAAGCCTTCCGTGGGCTTCCCTTTTTATTTTTATCACTGTCTACTTGCCTCATTGGGGGCAACGGCACATCATACGTGGGTCATGGTATGCATCAGGCTCACGGTGCGGTGCGTGCCGTCGTCGGCCGCGTCAGCTGTGGCCGCTTATTATCCTGCGTATGTCATTGAGCTTGTTGAGGGCCTCCACGGGCGTGAGG
>JALFIM010000050.1 GCA_022775985.1 Prevotella sp. | reverse complement strand
TCGACGGCAAGGAAATGCCCTCCTCGCTCTTCGCGATGATCAAGAAAACCACGCAGGAAAATCCGCATAAGATAGTCTCTGCCTACAAGGATAACGTGGCGTTTGCCGAAGGTCCGCGCATCGAGCAATTTGCTCCGAAGGACCACTCCACGTCCGACTATTTCGCCGTGACCGACATCGACAGCGTCATCTCCATCAAGGCCGAGACACACAATTTCCCCACCACCGTGGAACCGTTCAACGGCGCGTCCACGGGTACGGGTGGCGAAATTCGCGACCGCATGGGCGGCGGCGTGGGTTCCTGGCCGATAGCCGGCACGGCGGTCTACATGACCTCGTACCGCTCCCCGCTCGCCACCTCATCCACCGAGAGCACCCATACGCTCGCCCCGCGCCCCTGGCTCTACCAGACGCCGGAGCAAATCCTCATCAAGGCTTCCAACGGCGCGTCGGACTTCGGCAACAAGTTCGGGCAGCCCCTCATCACGGGTTCCGTGCTCACCTTCGAGCACACGGAGAACGGCGAGCGGTACGGCTACGACAAGGTGATCATGCTGGCCGGCGGCGTGGGTTACGGCACGCGCCGCGACTGCCTGAAAGGCACGCCGCAGAAGGGCAACAAGGTGGTGGTGGTAGGCGGCGACAACTACCGCATTGGTCTGGGCGGCGGCTCCGTGTCGTCGGTCGAGACGGGACGCTATTCGAGCGGCATCGAACTCAACGCCGTGCAGCGTGCCAATCCCGAGATGCAGAAGCGTGCCAACAACCTCGTCCGCGCCCTCTGCGAGGAGGAGGTAAATCCTGTGGTGTCGATACACGACCACGGTTCGGCAGGCCACGTGAACTGCCTCTCGGAACTCGTGGAGGAATGTGGCGGCCGCATCGACATGGCGGCGCTGCCGATTGGCGACCCCACGCTCTCGGCCAAGGAAATCATTGCCAACGAGAGCCAGGAGCGCATGGGT
The DNA here is from genome assembly GCA_022775985.1 of Prevotella sp. GTDB lineage: Bacteria > Bacteroidota > Bacteroidia > Bacteroidales > Bacteroidaceae > Prevotella. The sequence goes on along the minus strand of JALFIM010000050.1, from coordinate 5,458 downwards.
CTGCTCATCGATGAGAAGCACATAGAGCACGTGCGCCGCATAGCCGAGCGCGAACGCGCACCGCTGTACGTGGTGGGCGAGACCACTGGCGACGCGCACTTCTCGTTCGTTCAGGGCGACGGCGTGAAGCCTTTCGACCTCGACGTGGCCCAGATGTTCGGCCACTCTCCCAAGACCGTCATGCGCGACGAGACCGTGGTGCGCACCTACGAGGACGTGACCTACTCTGCCGACAAGCTCGACGAGTACGTGGGCCGCGTGCTGCAGCTTGAGGCCGTGGCCTGCAAGGACTGGCTCACCAACAAGGTAGACCGCTCCGTGACGGGCAAGATAGCACGCCAGCAGTGCCAGGGCGAGGTGCAGTTGCCGCTGAGCGACTGCGGCGTGGTGGCCCTCGACTACCGCGGACACAAGGGCATAGCCACGGCTCTGGGCCATGCCCCACAGGCAGGACTGGCATCGCCCGAGGCCGGCAGCGTGCTGTCGGTGGCCGAGGCACTCACCAATATAGTATGGGCACCGCTCGCCGACGGCATGGACAGCCTCTCCCTGTCGGCCAACTGGATGTGGCCGTGCCGCTCCCAGAAGGGCGAGGACGCCCGTCTGTACTCGGCCGTGAAGGCACTGAGCGACTTCTGTTGCGGACTGCACATCAACGTGCCTACGGGCAAGGACTCGCTCTCGCTCTCGCAGCAGTACCCCAGCGGCGAGAAGATTATCTCCCCGGGCACCGTCATCGTAAGTGCCGGCGGCGAGGTGAGCGACGTGCGCAAGGTGGTGTCGCCTGTCATGGTCAACGACAAGAACTCATCACTCTACCATATCGACTTCTCGTTCGACGAGCAGCGGCTCGGAGGCTCGGCCTTCGCGCAGAGCCTTGGCAAGGTGGGCAGCGACGTGCCCACGGTGAAGGACGCTGAGTTCTTCGCCGACTGCTTCAACGCCGTGCAGCAGATGATAGCCAAAGGCTGGATAATGGCCGGCCATGACATCAGCGCGGGAGGTATCATCACCACGCTGCTGGAGATGTGCTTCGCCAACACCGAGGGCGGTGCACGCATCAACCTGCACGACATCGTGGGCGATGACATCGTGAAGATGCTCTTCGCCGAGAACCCCGGCGTGGTGGTTCAGGTGTCGGACAAGCACAAGGACGACTTCCGCAAGTTCATGGAGGAGGCCGGCATAGGCTTCGCCAAGATAGGTTATCCCACGCCGTCGGAGCGCGTGCTCGTGGTGAAGAAGGACGGCTTCGAGCACTCCTTCGACATCGATGCCATGCGTGAGGAGTGGTACAAGACGTCGTTCCTGCTCGACCAGAAGCAGAGTTTCAACGGCTGCGCACGCAAGCGTTTCGACAACTACAAGCACCAGCCGCTCGAGATGGTGTTCGCCGACGGCTTCAAGGGCACGCTCGCACACTACGGCATCAGCGCCGACCGCCGCGAGCCGTCGGGCATCAAGGCCGCCATCATACGCGAGAAGGGCACCAACGGTGAGCGCGAAATGGCTTACTCGCTCTATCTGGCGGGCTTCGACGTGAAGGATGTGATGATGACTGACCTCATCACAGGGCGCGAGACCCTTGAGGACGTGAACATGATAGTGTTCTGCGGAGGATTCTCCAACAGCGACGTTCTGGGCTCGGCCAAGGGCTGGGCCGGCGCGTTCCTCTTCAACCCCAAGGCCAAGGAGGCACTCGACAGGTTCTATGCCCGTGAGGACACCCTGTCGCTCGGCATCTGCAACGGATGCCAGCTCATGGTGGAGCTGGGCCTTATCAACCCCGAGCACGAGCACCGCGCCAAGATGCTGCACAACGACTCGCACAAGTTCGAGAGCGCGTTCCTCGGCCTGAGCATACCGCAGAATGACAGCGTGATGCTCGGATCGCTCAGCGGAAGCAAGCTCGGCATCTGGGTGGCACACGGCGAGGGCAAGTTCTCCCTGCCCGAGGACGAGAGCCGCTACAACATAGTGGCGAAGTACAATTATGCCGAGTATCCCGGCAACCCCAACGGCTCCGACTACGCCGTGGCAGGTATCTGCTCGCATGACGGCCGCCACCTGGCCATGATGCCGCACCTTGAGCGTGCCATCTTCCCGTGGCAGAACGCATGGTACCCTGCCGACCGCCGCGCCGATGAGGTGACTCCGTGGATTGAGGCATTCGTAAACGCACGCAAGTGGGTGGAGGAAAAGACCCGCAAGTAAGTAGGCCGGAATACCGCGCAGCGCAATACGCGGACACAGTACTTGTCTCTGCTTTTATGGATTTCAGGTATTACTCCGACAGAAGATTCGGGACAAGTTCGTAATATGGAGCCGGCGACTTCGCCAAGTCGCCGGCTCTTTCTCATCAATATATCTATGGACAACTTCTATCTGACAGCTTTCAGGACTTTCTTCAAGATAGGCATGTTCACGCTTGGAGGCGGATATGCCATGATACCGATAATAGAGGCCGAGGTGGTGGACAAGTACAAGTGGATAAGCCGTGAGGAGTTTATCGACATAGTGGCCGTGGCGCAGAGCTGCCCCGGCGTGCTCGCCATAAACATGAGCACCTTCATAGGCTACAAGCTGCGCAAGACGCGCGGCGCGGCGTGCCTCACGCTGGCCACGGCCCTGCCGTCGTTTCTCATCATACTGCTCATAGCCATGTTCTTCAAGCAGTTCGAGCAGAACCCCGTCGTGGAGAGTATATTCCGCGGCATACGCCCGGCTGTGGTGGCGCTGATTGCCGCCCCCACGTTCAGGTTGGCCAAGAGCGCGGGCATCACGCTCTCCAACTGCTGGATACCTATATGCAGCGCACTGCTGATATACAAGCTGAATGTCAATCCTGTGTTCATAATCATAGCCGCGGCAGTGGGCGGCTATGCCTACGGCAAACTCATAAAACCGACAGAATGATATACCTCTCGCTCTTCATAGCGTTCTTTCAGATAGGGCTCTTCGGCTTCGGAGGCGGCTACGGCATGCTCTCGCTCATACAGACCGAGACCGTGACGCACCACCACTGGCTCACTTCCGCCGAGTTTACCAACATCGTGGCCATCAGCCAGATGACCCCCGGGCCCATAGGTATCAACTCCGCCACGTACTGCGGCTACACTGCCGCGCACAATGCCGGGTTCACTGGCATCATGGCGGTGCTCGGGAGCTTCACCTCTACGTTTGCCCTCGTGCTGCCGTCGTTTGTGCTTATGATACTAATAAGCCGCATGTTCATGAAGTACATGAGCACGCCCTCGATGCAGGCAGTGTTCACCGGGCTGCGTCCGGCAGTGGTGGGACTGCTCGCGGCGGCCGCGCTGCTGCTCATGACCGAGGACAACTTCTCGGCTCCCGGCATCAACCCGTGGCAGTTCTGGATAAGCGTGGCCCTCTTCGCAAGCACTTTCTTCGGCACGATGGTGCTGAAGATAAACCCCATACGTATGATATGCTGGGCCGGTTTCGCCGGTCTGATGCTGCTCTACTGACACCGTGGCCGCGCATGGCGGCCTGTCTGTGCCAGTGATTAGGGTTTGTGCCAATAATGCCGACAGCCCGGAAGGCAGACATCCGTCACTTGTCATGGTGACAGGAGTCTGCCTTCCGGGCTGTCGGCGTATTGGTGTCGTGACATTCAGGCACTGACATTATGTCGCTGTCAGTGCCTGAATGCGTGTGCCACAGGCAAACCGTGGCTTGCCGAAACAGTCGTCCGCCACGCTTACATGGCCCATGCCGAGGTCTGACATGAGCCGTGCCGTGGCATCGGTGAGGGCGGTGTTGGTCTCAAACAGCAGCCGTCCGCCTGGCCGCAGGGCATGAATGGCGTAGCTGGTGATGGCGCGGTAGAAGAGCTGCGGGTCATCATCGGGCACGAAGAGGGCACCGTGCGGCTCGTGCCGCAGCACGTTGGGGTGCATGTCGCGGCTCTCGGCATGGCGTATGTAGGGCGGATTGCTCACTATGATGTCCCACAGGCTGTCGTCGGCAGGGGCGTGGAGAGCGTCCTGAAGCACGAACCTCACGGTGGCGCCGAGCCTCTGCGTGTTGCCTGTGGCGGTGGCTATGGCCTCGGGCGAGATGTCCCATGCCGTCACGTCGGAGCCGGGTACGTCGAGCGCGAGGGTCGTGGCTATGCACCCACTGCCCGTGCCTATGTCGAGGATGCGCACCCTGCCGCCGGTGGTCGTGGCCGCAGCGGCCTCCACAGCCAGTGCGCACAGCCCCTCGGTCTCGGGCCGTGGTATGAGCACGGAGCCGTCTACGTGGTACGTGCGGCCGCCGAACACAGCCTCGCCGAGCACATACTGCACGGGCTCGGAGCTGCACAGGCGGCGCGTCATTTCCTCAAGCCTTTGACTCTCGTCTGCCGATAATTGTGTAACTTTGCCACAACAAATGTCGGTGAGCGACAGGCCGAAGGCACGCTCGAGCACCATCCGCGCCACGGCCACGGCCTCGCCACGGTCGTAGACGGCCGTCAGCCGCTTGCATAAGTTATTGTAAGTCATAGTTGCAAAGTTAATAAAATATAGTATATGAGCCAAGAATCAACAGACGAAAAGTACATGGCACGCTGCTTGCAGCTTGCCGCCAACGGCCGTCAGAACGCCAAGCCCAACCCCATGGTGGGTGCGGTGATAGTGTGCGGCGGCCGCATCATAGGCGAGGGCTACCACGTGCGCTGCGGCGAGGGGCATGCCGAGGTCAACGCCTTCGCCTCCGTGAGCCCTGCCGACGAGCATCTGCTGCCGCAGTCTACCATGTACGTGAGCCTTGAGCCGTGCTCCCACTACGGCAAGACTCCCCCATGCGCCGACCTCATAGTGCGCAAGGGCGTGAGGAGAGTGGTGGTGGGGTGTGTCGATCCGTTCGCGCGTGTCAGCGGAAGGGGCATAGCCAAGTTGCGTGAGGCGGGCATAGAGGTGCGCGTGGGAGTGCTGGAGGCGGAGTGCCGAAGGCTCAACGAGCGGTTCATGACCGTCAACACGCTGCACCGTCCGTACATAGTGCTGAAGTGGGCACAGAGCAGCGACGGCTACATAGACGACCATTTCCGCCCCGTGGCGTTCTCCACCCCGGCCACGAAGATGCTCGTCCACAAGCTGCGTGCGCAGTCTGACGCCATACTCGTGGGCCACGTGACAGCCGAGCGCGACCGTCCTCAGCTCAATGTACGTGAGTGGAGCGGCCGCGACCCGCTGCGACTGGTCCTCGGAGGTGGCACTGACATGCGTGCCGTGATGGCGAGGCTTGATGAGGCCAAGGCGCAGTCGCTGCTCGTGGAGGGCGGCCGCCAGACACTGCAGACATTCATCGACAGCGGACTGTGGGACGAGATACGGCGCGAGACGGCCTCTTTCTGCACCGGCGGCGGCACTGCCGCGCCCGTGCTTCCGTCCGACATAGTGCAGACAGGCCGCGATGTGGTGGACGGAAACGTCATAGACACGTTCCG
>JALFIM010000092.1 GCA_022775985.1 Prevotella sp. | reverse complement strand
CTGATACTGGCCGACGGCTCCGACAAGGGCTTCAGCGAGCACCTCTTCGAGGGCAAGGTGGAGGGACGCATCGCCACCGAGAGGCAGGGCAGCGAGGGCTTCGGCTACGACCCGCTGTTCGTACCCGACGGCTACGACGAGTCGTTCGCACAGCTCGGCACGGCCGTCAAGAACCGCATCTCGCACAGGGCACGCGCTGTGGCACGCCTCACCGACTTCCTCAGCAAGGTGTGACAGCCGCCACACGGCCGCACGTCACATGCCACACACCAGCATTCCATCACACAACGGCTCGCACACGAGCCCCTCACAACCAAAGGTCATGCGCAAAACCATCATCATAACAGCACTGATATGCTGCTGCCTCATGCCACTCGCGGCATGCGCGGCGGGCATAGGGTCGTGGAGTCTGTTCACGTCGTACAACCGCATCACACGCATTGAGCCTACAGGCAAGGACGTGTTCGTGTGCGCCTCGGCAAGGCTCTACGCCTACAATCCGTCAGACCAGTCCGTCACTACGTACGACAGGCTCAACGGTCTCAACGGCAACGACATAGCCCTTATACGCTGGAATAAGACGGTGAAGCGTCTGCTCGTCGTCTACACCGACGGCAACATAGACCTGCTCGGCACAGACGGCTCCGTGACCAACATCCCCGACTTCTACAACAAGATAATGACGGAGGACAAGACCGTCAACGGTGCGTCGGTGTCTGGCAAGTATGCCTACGTGTGCACGGGTTTCGGAATGATAAAGGTAGACATGCAGCGGGCCGAGATAGCCGACACGTACAACATAGGACAGACATGCTACGATGTCACGGAGTACGACGGCAGTCTCGTAGTGGGCACGCGCAACGGTCCATACAGGGCACGCCTCACCGACAATCTCATGGACAAGTCGTCGTGGAAGCAGATGTCGCCGTGGCGGATATTATACACATTCACCATAGGAGAAAAGCTCTACCTCGGCAGCACCAACTACCTCGCATTGTACGATGCCGCCAACAACAGCATACGCCAGGTGGCACGTCCGCCATTCTCACAGGTGCAGAAGCTCGATGACCGCACCATCCTCTACGGCAGCGGCACCACCACGATGGTGGGTTCGGGCGGAGACATCTCCACCATAAGCACGCGGTACGGCACATGCTGCTACGATGCGGCATCGGGCAACTACTGGGTGAGCCAGGCCGACGGCTCGCTCGCCGAGGTGACAATAGCCACTACTGGCGGCGACGACACCGTGGTGGCGGGCGGCATACGCCCCGACGGGCCGGCGACCAACGCCTTCGGGCGCATACGCTTCACCGCCGGCACGCTCTACGCCGTGCCCGGCATGGCCGACGACACGGCCATAATGACATGGGACGGCAGCCAGTGGTCGGCATACGACGAGTCGTTCACCGACACGCTGAGCCACGCCTACCACTACAACACCGACATAGCCATCGACCCCACTGACCCATCGCACGCCATGGTGGTGGGCTACTCGGGCGTGTACGACTTCCAGGGGGGCCGCCTCAAGAACCACTGGACGTTCCGTTCGTCACCGCTCATGCCCGCCGCCACGGTGGGAGCGCCAGGCTCCAAGCCCGATGATGAGCTCAAGGCATGGACAGTGGTGTCGGCGGCACTGTTCGATGCCACCGGCAAGGCATGGATAGCCAACGCCATAAGCCCCTCCACGTCGCTCTTCTCCATAGCCAAGGACGGCACATGGACGGCGCACCACCACAGCGAACTGATGGAGGGCGGACGCTCCATGGACGAGATGCGCGACATGATGCTGGACAGCCGTGGCTACATGTGGTTCGTGAACAGCTACTACACCAAGCCGGCCCTCATACGCTACAATACCGCCACCGACGAGATAAAGGTGTACAGCGACTTCATAAACCAGGACGGACAGCAGCTCACGCTCAGCGCCGTGCGCTGCGTGGCGGAGGACGTGAGCCACAATATATGGATAGGCACCAACGTGGGGCCGCTCATGCTGCGTGCCGATGATGTCACATCGGGCGGCAGTGAGACATTCTATCAGGTGAAGGTGCCGCGCAATGACGGCACCAACCTCGCCGACTACCTGCTCTCGGGTGTGGACATTTCATCGATACTGGTGGACGGCGGCGGCCGCAAGTGGATGGGCACCAACACCAACGGTCTGTACCTCATAAGCGCCGACAACATAGTGGAGGAGAAGCACTTCACCACCGACAACTCCCCCATGCCGTCAAACACCGTCAACAGTCTGGCCATGAACGGCGCCACGGGCGAGCTGTTCGTGGCCACGCCGTCGGGTCTCTGCTCGTACATGACGGACAGCTCGCAGCCATCGGACAACATGACCAAGGACAACGTGTATGCCTACCCCAACCCCGTGCGTCCCGACTACACGGGGCTCATCACCGTCACCGGCCTCTCGCTCGATGCCGACGTGAAGATCGTCACCACCAACGGCGTGCTCGTGGCCGAGGGCCGCAGCAGCGGAGGGTCGTTCGTATGGGACGGCTGCGACAAGCGCGGCAAGCGCGTGGCAAGCGGCGTGTACATGGTGGAGACGGCCACAGCCGAGGGCGGCAGCGGCACCGTGTGCAAGATAGCCATAGTGAGGTAGCCGCCGGCGGCCGCCCCACGCACACGCCACAGAGGCACGGGCGGCCGCTGATTGCGGTCATAAAACACGGCTCTTTGTCAGCGATTACAAGCCGAGGCCGCCACGATGGCGTTTTTTCACACACAGACCTTCTTTTTCATACCATAAACACCACGTGCTGATTATTTTTTGCTAAATTTGCACATGTTACTATCCGCCGCGTGACACGGGGGCGCTAAGCCACACACAATGGTGCTCTGCGCCACACGAAAGGGTGCGTCTCGCCACACACAAGCGTACCATCCGCCCCGTCACACGGCCACAGACGACATACCACGAAGCAGACAGCATCTGCCATGACACGCACTTACAAACATCAAACCTAAATAAATTTCTACAATGAAAGCAAGCAGAAGAACATTTCTAAAAACCGTGGGGGGAATAGGTCTTTTCTCCATCGTCCCACGCAACGTGCTCGGAGGCAACGGATTCGTGGCCCCAAGCGACCAGCTCACCAAGGGCATCATCGGAGTAGGTGGCATAGGACGCTCGTCATACCACTTCACATCATCGAAGGAATGCCGCCTGGTGTCGGTGTGCGATGTAGACAACAACCACCTGCAGTCGGCCGTCAAGGCCGCCAAAGAGCGTTTCGGCGAGGACGTGAAGGCATACCACGACTTCCGTGAGCTCATCACCGACCCCAACGTAGATGTCGTACACATAGCCACTCCGCCGCACTGGCACGCCATCATGGCCATAGAGGCCGCCAAGGCCGGCAAGGACATCTGGTGCGAGAAGCCCATGACGCGCACCATAGGCGAGGGCAAGCGCGTGGTGGAGGCCATGAAACGCTACAACCGCGTGTTCCGCCTGAACACATGGTTCCGCTTCACCGACACGTTCTACGGCCTCGGCACCACCGTGGAGCCGCTCAAGAAGCTCGTGGCAAGCGGCATGCTCGGTTGGCCGCTCAAGGTGGTGGTGTCCGGCTCTACGGGCTTCACGTGGAAATTTTTCTGGGTGGGCAAGGAGAACCTGCAGCCGCAGCCCGTGCCCAAGGAGCTCGACTACGACATGTGGCTCGGCCCGGCTCCCTTCAAGCCCTACAACCAGCACCGCACGCACCAGACCTTCCGAGGCTACTGGGACTACGACGGCGGCGGACTCACCGACATGGGACAGCACTACCTCGACCCCGTGCAGTACATCCTGGGCAAGGACAACACCTCGCCCGTGAAGATAGAGATAGACGCTCCACAGCAGCATCCCGACGCGGTGGGCATATGGCGCAAGATAACATACACGTATGAGGACGGATGCCAGATAGTGCTCGAGGGCGAGGGCTTCGAGAGCTCTCCCGACACGGCATACATCGAGGGCCCGAAGGGCAAGGTGTACAAGGGATTCCGCTGCACCATACCCGACGTGATGAACAAGCTCGCCGAGCTGCCCGACCCGGAGCCGCAGAACACCGACTTCATAGACTGCATACGCACACGCAAGAAGTTCGCGCTCAACGAGATGAACGGACACCGCAGCTGCACGCTCGTCAACCTCGGAGCCGTAGGCCTGCGCCTCAACCGCAGCGTGCTCCACTTCGACCCCGTGAAGCAGACGTTCATCGGCGACGACGTGGCCAACATGATGATAGACCAGCCCATGCGCGGCAACTGGAAAGTGTAGGACACACGCGCGGGACATAGAGAAAACACACCGTAAACCAATATAACCAGAACACATGAAACGTAATAAGATACTTTTGCTATTCCTCTTCCTGACGCTGGCCGTGCAGACACCGGCCCAGGTAGACAGCCGCAACCGCACGCCCGAGACCGTCGTGGCCGACGGCCTGGCACAGCTTCCGCGTGCCGCCCACAAGGACTTCGACAAGCTCATGAGCGAGTTCGCCGCCACAGGCGAGAAGGGCGTGGACATCATAGCGGGCATGCTCAAGCCCGCCAGCGACGGCAAGAACGCCACATTCGAGTATGCCCTCAGCGGCATGACCGACTACATCACCACCAAGGAGGGCTCACGCTACGCCGCCGGCGTGCGCAAGGGCCTGGCCAAGGCCGTGGCGGCATGCACCGACAACGCCAACCGCGCCTTCCTGCTCTCGCTGCTCGCCAAGTGCGCCACTGCCGACGAGGAGCCGCAGATAGAGCAGCTCCTCACCGACTCCTACCTCGCCGACCACGCCGCCCGTGCCCTGGCCATGATTCCGGGCATTGAGGACAGGCTCACCTCTCTCGTCAACAAGGGCGAGGCTCCTAAGGCAGTGTTGGCCAAGCTGGCCTACTACCGCCAGCTGAAGGGCACCGAGACCACGCTCATATCATGGCTCAAGGGTGCCGACACTGACACCCGTGCCGCCATACTCAACGCCCTCACCGTGTGCGGCGGGGCCGCAAGCCAGAAGCTGCTGGCCAGCGAGGCCAAGAAGCTGGGCTACCGTCCCGACGCATCGGGCACCGTGGAGGCATGGCTTCAGCTCCTCGAGCGCAACACTTCTGACACCAAGTCCATGCAGAAGGCCGCCAAGGCCCTCACCGCCACGCAGGTGCCGGCCATGCGCTGTGCCGGTCTGCGCCTTCAGATGGTCGCCGCAGGAAGCGGCGCACAGGCCGTGGTGCTCAAGGCTCTGGCCGATGCCGACCCGCAGTACCGCGTCACCGCGCTCGACAATGCCGTGGAGTGCTGCGGACAGGGCATAGTAGACGCGCTGGCAGCCAACTTCGACAAGCTCCGCGCCGATGCCAAGCCTGAGGTGATGCGCTGGTTCGGAGCCAACCACTCGGCCGCCGCCGAGGCAGTGGTGTCACGCTGCGTGGGCACAGCCGATGCCGTGCTGTCGGGCGAGGCCATGACGGCAGCAGCCAAGATAGGCAGCAGCTCCACGCTGCAAGCACTCATCTCGCAGCTCGGAGGCGAGGGCTCAGCATCAGCACAGAAGGCACTGCTCTTCTTCAACGGCGACATCAGGCACAGTGTGTCGGCACTGCTCAGCTCGGGCGATGCCGCCAAGCAGAAGGCCGCCCTCGCCCTCGTGGCACAGCGCCACATGACTTCGGCCTACCAGGACGTGAAGCGTCTGACGGCATCTGCCGACAAGTCGGTGAGCGAGGCCGCCTACACCGCCATGCAGTCTATCGTCACCCCCGCACAGTTTGCTGACGTATGCGCCATGCTCAACAGCGCCGATGCCGCCAACGCAGCATCGCTCCAGAAGGCCGCAGCCAACGCCATAGCGTCTGAGAGCGGCTCCAAGCAGTACGAGCTCGCACAGAAGGCCATGACGGCATCGCAGAAGCAGCAGCTCTACTATCCGCTGCTCGCGCAGTCGGGCACCCGTGAGGCCATCACCACGCTGCTCCAGCAGAAGAACGACGCGGCCGATGCCGCACTCCTGCAGCTCGACAACAGCGAGATGCTGCCCGTGCTCATAGCCATGGTGCATGACAAGCCGGCTCTCAAGGAGAAGGCCCTGGCACGCTACCTCCAGCTCGCACGCAAGGCAGGAGCCACCGCCGAGGAGCGCAGTCTGCTGCTCACGGGCGGTCTGCTTGAGGGCCCCACGGCCGCACTCGCGGCACAGTACGTGTCGGCTCTGGGCCAGACACGCACCATACAGGCACTGGCAGCAGTAGCCCCGTACATAGACAAGGAGGCCACGGCAGCCGCAGCCGCTGAGGCCATAAAGGAGATTGTGGGCCACAACGCCGCAGCCAACGGCGGCACCGATGTCCGCACGCTGCTCGGGAAGGCCCGCAAGTACTACGAGTCCAAGCGTGCCGAGGACGCAGACGCGGGCTATGCCGTAGACATGATAGACGGTCTGCTGGCCAAGACTGCCGCCACGGGCTACTCGCTCGGCTTCGGGCCCGCCGTGGCAGAGGCCGGCAAGCAGGCCCTCGTGGCCAAGGACGCGGAGAACTTCGAGCTCACATTCGACTTCAACGCCATGCGCCAGTTCTCGCTCATCGTGCGCTCCATGCCGCTGCTCGACTTCGATGCCGACAAGGGCGTGCGCCTCTCAGGCTCCGACTGGACGCAGCTGAAGCGTGCCGACGGCTCGCTGGCATACTCCACGGCCACGCTGCGCGTGGTGGACGACCGCCTGTTCCTCACCATCGACGGCAAGAGCGTCATCAGCAATGCCGTGATGCACAACCCCGTCAAGGGCAAGGCCATCAACGCCACGGGCGCCGTGGGCTTCAAGGCCGGCAAGGAGGCCGCCGAGCTCCGCAACGTATGCTTCAACACTCTGCCCTCCACACCCGTGTACAAGCTCTCCGCCGATGAGGCCAAGCAGGGCTTCGAGGTGCTGTTCGACGGCCGCTCGCTGGAGAAGTGGCAGGGCAACACCACCAACTACACGCCGCAGGACGGATACATATACGTCACGGCGCAGTACGGTGGCAGCGGAAACCTCTACACGAAGAAGAAGTACAGCGACTTCGTGTACCGCTTCGAGTTCTGCTTTGAGCAGCCGGGCGTGAACAACGGCATAGGCATCCGCACGCACATCGGCACCGACGCCGCCTACGACGGCATGGAGATACAGGTGCTCGACCACGACGACCCCATCTACGCCGGCCTGCATCCGTACCAGCAGCACGGCTCAGTGTACGGCATCATCGTGCCCAAGCATGTGAAGTTTGGCAAGCTCGGCACATGGAACACCGAGGAGATACGCGCCGTGGGTGACCACATCACCGTGACGGTGAACGGCGAGGTTATCCTCGACGGCAACATACGTGAGGCTTGCCAGGGCCACAACGTGGCTCCCGACGGCGGCAGCCACAACCCCTACACCGTGGACAAGAAGAACCATCCCGGCCTCTTCAACCGCGACGGCTACGTGAGCTTCTGCGGCCACGGCCCCGGCGTGAAGTTCCGCAACGTGCGCATCCTCGACCTCTCCAAGAAGAAGAAATAACACATCACGGCCTAGTGCGGCGCATACCATATATGATATGCGCCGCACACTAAAGCCCTATGTACCGCACATCAAAATCTGGTGTACCGCACACCAAAGTCTTACGCGCCGTGCATCACAACCTAATATAACGGATGCCACTACACATATCCGCAGCACACTGATACACAATGCGTTGCAAAACGGGCCGAATCACACATCAAAACGGGCCATATCGCGCTGCGATATGGCCCGTTTTGCCTTGCGTTTCGGCCCGAAACGCAAATGGGTATGGATAGGACTATTAATATTGTATGGACTAAGTGAGTGGGTTGGCTGGTCACATCGGCAATTATGACATCAAGATTCTGCTATCTGCATGTACGCCTCGGCCCTGCCTTCTTGCTCCTCGGTGAAGCATTTCAAGGCATAGCACTTGCCTGTCCGCTCGTCTTTCATCTTGAACACCACGGCAAACGCCCCATTGATGCGGTATGGTTCGCCGTGGTCATCGGCCACAGGCACAAGCTGCGTCAGCTCCGCGAGGTTGTCCTTCGCCTACGGACGGCCTCCACATATTCTGAAATCAAGGGATATTGCATACTGATAGGTCATTTAAGGTTTTGGGTGAGAAAACTGGAAAGTTGCTCTATGGCTTCAGCTTTCAGGTTCCAGTGGTTCTCGTTTGTATAGTCGCGTTTATTCTCCTTTATCAGTTCCTTCTGCTTTCTCGACTTGCCAAGCAAAGATTCGAGATAGGCGTATATCTTTGTTTTCTTGGCAGGAATGGTGAGAGGTACGCCGTCGCGCCAAGGGATGCTTACCTTTCCAAGAGATTTCTCATAATCATTCCAGCAGTCAAGCACAGGCTTGTTTTCTGGATTAATTATACTTTCAAGCAGATCCTCAAGTTCGCCAGGATTATGGTTGTCGGGCAAGAGGAACAGCTCGAAGTCTACACCATGCTCTTCCTTCCATGAAAGCAACTCGCTGCGTCTGCTGTCTACATCATCGTCTGCATCAAATACAACCAGATTGACACCTCCATTATCCGATGTTTTGTTCATTTGATTAATGTACAGATTCTCTTTTGCCTGTGTGACAAGAGATTTCCATCCATCAGTCACGATAATGCTGTCGTCTGCGACATTCCCTCCAAACAGTACGGTAATGAGCTGGCTTATAAACCGCTTGTCAGCCACGCCTTCCACAAATATAGAATAGGGTTGCTTCATTGTCTTATCTCTATTGCGTTGTTGACAGCTTCTCTCAGTTCGCCATATCCATATCGGTAGGCTTGGTATCCGCGTTTCAAGGTCTTTGCGACATTGTACACGGCAGCCAATGGACGATAGGCTTCTTCCTTTTCCATTACCGCAGTAAGACTTTGAAGGCACTCTACATTATGAGTAGTGACAAACAACTGGATGTCGTGCTTTGATACGAAATTGAGGATGGCTTTCCACATCAGTTTGTGGGCGGAATAGTGCAAGCCTGTGTCAATCTCATCTATCATCACGACATTATAGTCTTCCGTGGCGATAGTAGATATGATGTTGAGCACCCTCCTCACACCGTCGCCAGCCATGCTGATAGGCAGCAGTTCTTTAAGTCCTTTCATTGACAGATAAAGACCGTCAGGCAGGGCTTCAATGCCTGTAATATCATTGTCAAAAGTCTGGAGCGTCTCAAGAACAATGTCTTTCTTTCCCCGCTTTACAAGCGTGACGAAATTAGACAGAGCATTGCTGTCATTCTTGTCTGATGAAATGAACAAGCAGTTCATCTGTTCTTTATACTTATCGTCTATAAGCTGTTGCATGGACCCGTCATTACCCACATAAAGAACTGTGTGATATGGGCAATCTTCGGATATTTTTGTACCAAAATCTATGTTCAGTCTTTTTATGCCGGCATGCCCTGAGCTTCCATTAGCAGACTCGGTATCAACATACAACGATGCAGACAACTGTACTTTACGCTCTCCTTCAGTGGTGTGGGCTTTCAATGTCGGCGTTGTTTTTAGATTGATGCTATGGAAGAGGTATCTTATATCATCCAATGATACATTACTGTTTTTACGCCAATAGTTTACTCTCGCCGGCAACATAGGCACGCTCATACCTACAAGCATGAATATTGCTTCCAATATGGATGTCTTACCTACATTGTTGGCTCCCACGAAAACATTTACCTTAGAGAATTTTTCCATATTCAAATGGTCAAATCCTCTAAAGTCAGTTATTTCTATATCTCTGAAAAATCTCTCCATATTAAAGTGCAGATTGTTTGTTGCCGTAAAAATACTTATTTAAAAGGACTTACGCAAATGTTATTATGTCAAATACATCTATCCCTCCACCGTCCAGTCGGTGATGTTGTGCTTCTCCACGTCGAAGTTGATGCCTACCTTCACCACGGGCAGCCCGCACTGCATGAAACGCTTGGGGTACTGCCTGAGGTCTATCTGCCGCATGGCGGTGGCGGCATCCTTGTTGAGCTTCAACTCGAAGAGATAGAGGTGCGTGGCGGTGCGGAGCACCATGTCAACGCGGCCGCGCGGCGTGCGCACCTCCACGTCTACGTAGTGGTTGAGGATGGAGAATATGACGTACATCATCTGCTGGTAG
>JALFIM010000090.1 GCA_022775985.1 Prevotella sp. | reverse complement strand
TGGGCGAAGGCTGCTGGATAGACAATCTTGACAAGGTGTTTATCGGCAGCAATGTATGCATATCACAAGGAGCAATGCTGCTGACAGGCAACCACGACTATACCATATCATCCATGCCTTACCGCAATGCCGCTATACATATAGGAGATGGAGCGTGGATAGGTGCCAAGACCGTAGTTTGCCCAGGAGTGACTGTGCGTGACAACGCCGTCCTGACGGTAGGCAGCGTGGCTACCAAAGATATGGAGGCTAATGGTATCTACCAAGGGAATCCTGTGGTGAAGATTAGGGAGAGGAAAATAAAAGGATAAGACGATGAAAGTAACAATTATAACTTCATGTTACAACCGTGAGCACACGATTCGCGGTTGTATAGAGAGTGTGTTGTCGCAGGACTATCCCGACATAGAGTATATCGTGGTGGATGGGGCTTCTACTGATGGCTCTTTGAAAATCATCAATGAGTATAAGGAAAGAATCGCCAAGATTATCTCTGAGCCAGACCATGGCATGTACGAGGCTATCAACAAGGGCATTCGTGCTGCAACGGGCGATGTCATAGGCTTGGGGCATTCGGATGATTTTCTGTATTCTCCACAAACCATATCACATATCGTAAAGCGTTTTGAGGAGACTCATGCCGATTTTCTTTATGGTGATGGCTTGTTCGTGAATCCAGAGAACACGGATAGGGTGGTACGTAATTGGATTGGTGGTGATTATCGTCTGTGGAAGGTGCGCCATGGGTGGTTGCCGTTGCATCCTACTTGTTATATCAAGCGAGGCGTGATAGAGAAGAAGGGATTGTATAACGAGAGCTACAAGATTGCCGCCGACTCTGATTTCCTGTTCCGCTATCTGCTGGGTGGCGAGTTGAGTGTTACCTATCTGCATGAGTATATCGTGAGGATGCGCATGGGCGGGTTGAGCACTGACTCCGCGCGGAGGAGGCAGATGTGGCAGGAGGACATCCGTATGTACCAGTCACACGGAATGAATCCTACAATTACGAAGTTGGAGAAGATGCTGTGGAAGGTGCCGCAGTTCATTCATTTGTAATGTTGGATTGTATATACTCTCATTATATGTGGTGGAAGATAATTTTAGGAGTCATCGGAATTGTTGCTGTCGGGTTTGTCGGGATGGTCGTCAAGATGGCGATAACGGAGGCAAAAGAGGAAATGAGGGATATAGATGAAGCAGATAAGACTTTATGACTACCGGCAGGATATGCTGGCGAATATCATAAGTGTGCTGACTGACGGAAACCTTCAGGTTGTCAGAGTAGGTGGCAGGAATGTCAGGCAGGGCTGCTCGGTGATGGTGCAGATGCCCACTGGCACTGGCAAGACATACGTGATGGCCTCGGTGGTGAAGTGGTTTCTTGGCAACTATGACGAGGGGGAGGTGTGGATTGTCGCCCATCGCCGTGAGTTGGTGGAGCAGATGCAGCAGACGCTCGGGCGGTTTTGCTTGGACTATGGCGAGAATACGTCTGTGCTGAAGGCCAAGGTCAGGGTGAGGGTGCTGTCTATCCAATGGCTGACACGCCATGCCGGGGAGTTGGATAATGCCGGCAGCGTGCCTGGGCTCATCATCGTGGATGAGGCGCACCATGCCATTGCCGATTCTTACCAAGACCTGTTTAATAGGCACAGGCTGGCATTGAAGCTCGGCATGACGGCGACTCCTTGCCGCATGAATAGGAAGTCCTTCGGTGGGTTGTTCGGGCGTTTGCTGACCTCTCCTTGCGCCAACGATTTTATTATGCGTGGCTATCTTTCGCCCTACGATTATGTGGTGACAGGTAAGTTCTCGGTAGACCAGTTGACTGTGAATCTCCTGAAAGGGCGTGGCAGCGACGGCGACTATGCCATTAGGGAGATGGATGAGAGACTGAATGTGCCCGATGCTATCCAACGGCTTTTTGACAGCGTGAGGAGATATGCCCGTGGCAAGAAAGGCATAGTGTATGCCATAGACATAGACCATGCCCAGGCCATAGCCGCTTGCTACAATGCGCTCGGGCTGAGGAGCGTAGCCCTCGACAGCAAGACTCCTGCCAAGAGGCGCAAGGATATGGTGGAGGCTTTCAGAAACGGAGAAATAGACTGCTTGGTGAACGTGAACCTCTTTGATGAGGGTTTCGACTGCCCCGACGTGGAGTTTATCCAGATGGCCCGCCCTACGCTGTCGCTCGCCAAATACTTGCAGATGGTGGGACGCGGACTGCGCGTCAATAAGGAGAACAAGGACAAGGTGTGCATGATCATCGACAATGTGGGCAACTATCGTAAGTTCGGCTTGCCCGACAAACCGCGCAATTGGGAGAGTATGTTCGCTGGATTGAGGGCTGGCAAGGGAGTAATCCCTGCTTATGTGAGGAAGGTGCAGGACATCATAGCCGTGAGCGACGAGATGGTTACTGTGAAGAAGGCGGACACGGCAAGAAAGAAGATGACCGCCACGCAACTGAAGGAGTATCTGATGAGTGTCACGAAGTTTGAGCAGGATGGAAGGTGGGGGTTGAGGGTGAACGATGATGTCATCGTGAAGCCTATATACACTTACCTTTCTGGTTTCAAGGGCGATTATGCTGTCTGTGGGATTGGTATGCAGAGACCCTCGTTTGGACTTATAGACAGGAGGGGCAATGTCATCATACCGCTGGAATACAGGGACGTGCATCTACGGAATGAGCATGAGGTGAGGGTAAGCAGGAGTTATGGCGACAGTAAGACGATAGAGTTGTAGCCTAAAATATTATGGATTGCATTGTGCAGGTCGATAGACAATATATAGCATAGTCTCCCTCAGCGGTGTAAGGCATAGGTTGAAGTGCTCAAAAAGAGAACGGATGATTTCTTTTTGGGCACTTTTTGTTTTCGCTATTCTTGTCTGGATGGGGCTACGTTGCAGCAGGTGTGGGCACTATGGCGGTAGCTGTTGGAAGTCTGGTGGAACCCTTGTGGCATTAACGGTTATTAACCATCAAAGCCTTTGCTTATCCGAAAACTTTTCGTACCTTTGCAAGGTTTTAGGACAAGTTTCTAATAATATTTTGGTTACCAAGCAGTTAGAAAGTATAAGGTATATAAGATGAGGCAATTAAAAATTCAGAAAAGTATTACGAATCGTTCGAGTGAGGCTTTGGACAAGTATCTTGTTGAGATTGGACGTGCTCCGCTTATTTCCATTGATGAGGAGATAGAGCTGGCACAGAAAATCAAGAAAGGTGGTCCTGAGGGCGAACGCGCAAAGGACAAGCTCGTCACTGCAAACCTCCGATTCGTGGTGTCCGTCGCAAAGCAGTATCAGCATCAGGGACTCACGCTGACGGATCTCATCGACGAGGGAAACATCGGACTGATAAAGGCGGCCCAGAAATTCGATGAGACACGTGGATTCAAGTTCATCTCGTATGCCGTATGGTGGATCAGACAGAGCATCCTGCAGGCCATAGCAGAGCAGAGCCGCATAGTACGTCTGCCTCTCAATCAGGTAGGATCGCTCAACAAGATAAACCACGAAATAAACAAGTTTGAGCAGGAGAACCAGCGTCACCCGTCAGTGTCGGAGCTTGCCGATGCCACCAACATAGACGAGGAGAAGATAGGGCAGAGCCTCATGGCCGATGGCCACCACGTGAGCATAGATGCTCCGTTCCAGGACGGCGAGGATAACTGCATGCTCGACGTGATGCCGAGTGGCGATGACAGCCGCACCGACAGGCAGGTGGACCATGAGTCCATGGCTCAGGAGCTTAACTCCGTGCTCAACAAGGTGCTCAAAGACCGCGAGATAACCATCATACGCGAGTGTTTCGGCATAGGATGCCACGAGAAAGGACTCGAGGAGATTGGCGACCAGCTCGGGCTGACCCGTGAGCGTGTGCGCCAGATAAGGGAGAAGAGCATAGCCAAGTTGCGCGACAGCGGCAACGCCAAGATACTGATGAAGTATCTTGGGTGACAGTGCCACGTGTGGAGCGTTCGGCTCCATAGCTTTTGCCTTGATAAGAATACGTCAGATATAATTGACATTATATAAGTTGCGCCCTGCAAGTGCACAAGAACCGTCATACGCTCTTGTGTACTTGCAGGACGCAATGTTTTTAAGGTACGCTGTCTCCTTCCACCGTGCGTCCTCGTCAGGCTATGCGGCATGGGCTCAGTAGATTTTTTAGTGGGGATAAGCAAATAAGCATGCCGCCATTGTTCTCCGCTATCCGAAGATTATCAGCACCGAGCCGCCTATCATGATGAGCGACCCTATGAGTTTTTTCACTATTCCCTCCTCATGGAATATCTTGTACCCCAAGGCTATGCTCACTATGGTGGACAACTGGAACAGTGCAAGACCATAGCCCACGTTTATGTGCTTGAACGTGTAGTTGGTGGTATATTGCATCATGCCGATGCAGATGATGAGAGCCATGAACGTAAGCCATTCGCGCGGCTTCACGTCACTGAGTCCGCGCCGCACGCCTACGCGCATCACGGTCAGTTGCAGCAGCGAGAACAGCGCACCGGCCCAGCACCACG
This sequence comes from Prevotella sp., assembly GCA_022775985.1. Classification (GTDB taxonomy): domain Bacteria; phylum Bacteroidota; class Bacteroidia; order Bacteroidales; family Bacteroidaceae; genus Prevotella. Next base: position 10,371 of record JALFIM010000090.1, on the reverse strand, counting down.
CTATGAATGACACGGTGGTATCGGAGTATATTATCACTTTCTTTATGAGCACGGCCTCTATGGCCGTAAGCACCATCGCCCATATACGGTATTGTATCTCACGGTTTCGCAGCAGCCGCCAGGAGAATCCCTCCTCGGTGGTGTCGAACACGAAATAGCTGCCAAGGATTATTATTGCCACCCCTGCCAGTCCCATCAGCGACGGCAGTTCGCCAAGCAGCACGATACCCACTATTATGCCCACTACCGACTTGTAGGAGTTGATAGGCCCAAGCACCGACAGGTCGCCGCGCCTCAGTGCCATGACCAGAAAGCCGTTGCCCACGGCACCGAACAGTCCGCCCAGAGCGGCATAGGTCCAGAACTGCCATGGAAGCGACACCCAGTCCACTCGCCACGCCACGGCACGCCACGCTCAGCAGGTAGGATATGAAGTTTACCACAAGCGGATTGTGTCCTTCCCCTGTGAGTTTCTTCTGGAATACGTTGGAGAACGGATTTGAAAGTACGCGGAGTGTGATGGCTAAGTATGTGAGAATCATAGTCGTATGTCGGTTTCGTTTGTCCTGCTATATATAGTTTCGCTTGTCCCGCAATGCTGTGGTTTGGCATGCAAATTTACGAAATAAAATCCATATAATAGTATCTTCAGCCTTACGCAAAACGTTTACTCTCATACTTTTTCCTTTGGGTGAACCATTATGTTGACATGTTTCGCTCTGTCGGGTGAACCATGCAGATTACAAACCACTTTACTCAAACGTCTGTTTCCTTATACACTGTATAAGATATGTCACAGCCTTAGGGGCTTTGGCTCTGCACTCCAACAGTTTTGTATGGAATCCTTCCGCGTCAAGCTCAGAATTGAATGCGCTTACCAGTTCACTTTCTTTCGATGTGTTCAGTTCAATCCCTTTACGCTTCATTAAGAAGCGCAAAGAAAGTATTCCGCGGTCATATTTGGGCTTGGTGCATACCAATCGGCGCATTAGGTCAAGGCCAGGGTCGCCAATATGAAGTTCGTTTAGCATGGCTATCATATACAGTACCTTGGCATCAGGTGTAGACATGTCAAACACATCACCTATTAGTACATTCACAGCATCCGCCTCATCATAGTGCTCCAATCTGGCCAAAGCACGCGACTTGACATAAAGAGCTTCCAGACACTGATGCTTTGCCAATACCTTGTCAGCATATTCAAGGGCTCTCTCTGCCTGGTCTGCATACAGGCTGAGCAAGGCTACAAGAAAACATGTAGTCCAATGGTCAGACTCCAACAGACTTTCAGGTACTTCTCCTACTGTTCCATAAAGGTCATCATCGCATATCAGAGTGTCAAGAAAACGCTTGGCCTGCTGTATTGCCTCCTTTATATCTCTACTGTTAGCCTTCTTCTCCACGAGCCGCAGATACTGCAATGCGGCCTTGTCGTTATCGTTCTTCTGCAGCGATTCGTACACAGCCTTGCCGCTTTCAATCTCATTCATGATAAGTTGCTCGTCATTGTATCCCTTGGCGTATGATATAATCTCACGGTTGGTATGGACGTATTGGGGGATAATGGCATTTGTCAAAAACAAGCCGTCAAGACTCCGCACCCGGCTCAAGGCCACGTACAGTTGTCCAGGGGCAAACAATCCCCTGCTGAGGTCAAGCACCATCTTGTTGAAGGTCATGCCCTGACTTTTATGCACCGTTATAGCCCAGGCGAGTCTCAACGGATATTGTGAGAATATCCCCGTAACCTCCTTCTTCAGTTTGCGTGCCTCGCGGTCGTACTCATAGCTCACCGATTCCCAGTTACACTTGGGTACAACACATACCACCCCATTGTCCAACTGTACCTGTATCTCCTCCTTGTCAAGTTTTACCACCTTGGCCAATGTGCCGTTAGCCCATCGGCGCTGCTTGTCATTGCGTATAAACATGACCTGTGCGCCGACCTTTAAGTGCAAGTTCAGTTCGGCAGGAAACTTCTTCTCTTCAAACTTTCCGTTAACCGTACCTTCGTACACATACTCCTCCGAGCCTATGGCCTCCAATCTCTTTTTGTTTATGCTGTCTGCAGTCTTGTTTAGCGAGGCTACGGTTATCACCATCCCATCGTCCTCTCTTGGCGTTGCCACACGCTGGTTAAGCAACATAAGGTTTTCTGGTGTAACTTTGTTCATCCGTACACTCTCAAGTACACGAAGGAAGTTGGCATCATCACACTGCCTGTACACCTTTTCAAACTCTATCTTCACAAGTCGCATGCGCTTTATGGCATCAGCCTTGTAAAAGAAGAAGTCGTTGTCAGTATGGTACAGGTCATGCAAGATGTCATGCTCGGCACCTCGTTTCACCACAGGAGGCAACTGGAACATGTCCCCCACAAAAACCATCTGCTTGCCACCGAAAGGCAGTGTGGTGTGCAGGGTTTTGCGCATGGTATAGTCAATCGCGTCTATTATGTCGCACCTCACCATTGATACCTCATCTATTATTATCGTGTCGGCATGCAGCAGCGTCAGGATGCGTGCCTCGTTCATCCTTCCGCAAGTGCCAGGCGTACACACCTCCAGAGGCAATCCAAAGAAAGAGTGTATGGTGTCGCCACCTGCAAGGATGGCGGCCACGCCTGTGGGCGCAAGCACTACAAACTGTTTGTCCGTCATCTGCTGTACGTTGTGCAGAAATGTGGTTTTGCCTGTGCCGGCACGGCCTGTAAGGAAAAAACTGCTGTTCGTGTTTGCTATCAGGTCGTAGGCGAGCATCTGCTCGTGGTTCTGGGTGTCTATCTGTATCTGTTCCATTGTAGTGTAGCTTTTCGGGTTATTTCTGTTCTATCGAAAGGAGTATCTGTGTAAGACGTGGGTTGTAGTCGTGGTCGAGGAAACTCTTGTAGCAACCGTCTACAAGTGCCTTGAATAGTCCTTCAAAATAGGACTTTCCACAACGACTTCGCAATAGACAATAAGACTGTAATTGTTGTAATAGTCCTTCAAAATAGGACTTTCCACAACATGATGCTGTGCTTGCCGAGGCCATACGCGTTGTAATAGTCCTTCAAAATAGGACTTTCCACAACTTCCTGCACATAATCATCTCATTTTCAATGTTTTTTAATATTTCCATATTCCTGAAATGATAATGAGACTAATAATATGTATGCAAAGTTACTAATAATTTTTATAAAATAGCTACTTTGTAAAAGAAGATTGTCAAACACCTGCACCTGCTGATTGTCGCAGGTACAGGTGTAGGCGTATGGCATCATACTATTTGGGCATACTTGCCAAATATATCTGCCAGGCTCATGGCAATATCTGGCAGTGTGGTGATATTTACCACGCCATGATTCTCGGGATAGTTGTTATGGTCGAAGGCATTGCGGATGATTAGCAGCACCGTCCTGTGCTCCTTGCTAATTGCCTTGTCGGCAAGGAGTTCGTCAAGAATGAACTTAAACTGCCCGTTTTTGCATTCCACAGCCCTCTCTCGTAATCCGGGATAAGAGTCATACGCCCACTTCTCCAAGTCAAACACCATCTCCACAACCTTCGGGCGGCACTGGTCATATCTTCTCAGCTCGTCAGTAAGCTGTTCTTTCGACACCACATCAGAGCCTACAAGTTTGAGCAGATTGCCTATACGCCTGTCATTGACAAGCACGAAGAAGTCGCCATAGTTCTTCAGTTTCATGCCGTCCGACTGTATGGTGTACACCCTGCCACCCTTCTCAAATGTAAAGGTCATGGGCATAACCTCCGACAACAATCCCTTCTCGGCATCTGGCATGATGTCCTTGAGGCGGAACTTTGTGCCATCGAAACTAATCTCCGCAGTAAGCGTATTCCGGGCCAGGAGAAAGAGTAACGCATCCTGTACCTTGTAGCGGCGTATCGTTTTCTCGCTCTTCTGGAAGTCTATACGGGCGGCACTTATACGACGGTCTAACAGCTCCTCTACATCGGCATTGGCCGTCTTGCTCGTAGTCCTGCCACCGTTGTCAAGACTCTTCATCACTTTGTTTCGGTAACTGCGAATACGCACCTCACGCTCCTGCCACAGTTTCTCACGGTCGGCCACCGATGTGTAGTTGCTGCACAAAGCACCCTTGCGGTCTGTATCACCAATAAGCATGTCCATGAAGCGATAGTTGCGTTGCCAGGAATAGAACTCCTGAAAGTCATCCCCAAGTTCACGCTTCATAAACTCACCTATGAGATAGGTCACATTGGTCTGATGGAAGTCTATGTCTGCCATGCTTTGCAGGGAGGCAAGTTTTTGCTTGATGTCCTCGTCAAACATCTGCCGTGGAAGTTCTACCGTGACATTGTCACAATAAGCCTTGCCAAGTCCTTGCTGCGTAGGCGTATTCCAGCGATTGCGATTCCTGTTAACGAAAGGCACGGTAACACACTTGCCCATAGCCACCTTCTTCATCAAGCCCGTGAGGTAAGTATGACGTTCGACAAGATAGCGCTCATAGAAGATAATCACGTTTTCAGGCACCGTCCTTGCAAACACCTTTTGCAGGAATGGATGTGCTGTCTGCTGACTGCCACCTAAAAGGTGTGCTTTCTCAAACATCTCCCTGAACTGACTCTTGGCCGCATGGTCGCCAGCGCTGTCGTACATGGCAATAGCCGACTGCATAACCCTATAGTTCATGCCTGTGAGTTTGTCCTTGCCGCCATCTTGTGTTGGCTGTAAGCGCACAATGTCCTCGGCAAGGAACTGCGCCATCCGCCCAGGGCTCACCTTACGGAAACTGCGCTTGCCCATCTTGTTGTCATCCGACATTGCGGCTCTGCGGTCTTCGTCCAGACGCGTCTGCCGTCTTTCTGTGTCGGCAAGCATCTCGGCAAGCGTACGCTGCAAGAATGCGTCCACGTCCTTGCCCTTGGCACGGCCATGCACTATGTCGATGACCTTCTGGGGCAAGTCCTTTTCGGATATTCCGAAATCGGATAAATTGTCTCTTGTCACCTCCCCACGTTCCAGGGCGTTGAACAAAGCCTTATACTTGTCATATACCTCCCTTATTCGCTGCTCTGTATTCTCACTGCCAAGCAATAACATGTGAAACATCATAGCTGGCAGCTCAAGCGTGCTCATACGGCAGTCAGGAGCCTGTTTGTCCACATACCACTTGCCGCTTTCTTCCCGTACGTCCGGCAGAAGAGGCTTGTCGCAAAAAGTCATCTCCACCTTGTTGTTCTCCAAGAGGTAGTGGGTGTATGTGTCTACTACATAAGGATAACTGGACGGATTGGCATCGTCGCGCTTCACATTGTCAAAGTCGCGCACCTGTACACCTGTGTCGGCAAAGCTGCCATCCTCGTTGCGGCGCAGGGGCTCAACCTCAGCAATGCGCCCATATCCATTGAGCGGATGCTCTATGACGCGTACCCTTGTCTGACCGTCTATGCAATGCTTCTCGGCATTGAACAGATAGCGCAGCTTGCCCATATTGACATGGAAGCGGATGCGGCTGAACAGTTGTCCGTAATCTATGTACTGCAATACGAGCTGTGCGAAGCGGTCGGAGCTGCGCTTCATAAGCACCTCGTCGTGGCTGACCGACATGGTGCGGAAGAGCGACTGCTTACCGGATGACAGGGTATGGAACAGCTCGTCAGGGCAGCGCTTCACCTCATTGAGCATGTCCATAGCCACGGAAAGGTTGCTCTTCTCACTGCGTATACGGTCCTTCGGCAATACGATGCAGTGTATGGCAAACGAGCGCAGGATGATGCGACGCTCCTCTGACTGCGGCATGAACCTTGTCGTGAAGGGAAGTTTTGTCAAGAACAGGTTGACATACTGTCGGTCAAGAAACAGACATACAAGCAAGGCCACACCCACACCCGACAGGTGGAGACGGCCAGAAGTAGTGTCACCGTTTACGGCCACAAGACTAAGGAAGAAATTGAGATTTGGCTCAAACTTTCGTCTGCCATCCTGCCCGCGCTTGTTTTTATAGCGGCATTCCTGTATAAAGGCAAGGTTCTCAGGCTTATAGGCATAACGCTCCTTTACATCGCGCAGAGCCACATCGTAGTACTTGTTGAGCATGACGGCAAGTACTTGCTCGTTTCTTGTCAAAAACTTGCTTCCGTCATCCCAGCAAGAATCTTCCACCACATAATGTGTTGTCGTGTCGCGATATTTTTTCAGCACACGAAACATGCGGTCAAGCACATCGTGTATGTCGCTGCTGTTCACCTCCAGCCTTTTCTGACCGTATTGCTTGTTCGCATACACGCGCTGGTTCTCGGCCATAATCCTCAAGAACGGGAAATAGGTTTGCAGCCTGTCCATTATATACACCGTAGTTTCAGGATGCTTGTCATATCCCTTTGCTGCTCCTCCTATCCATGCCATTACAGGATGCTCCCACAAGTCATCAGTCCCGCTCTTGTCATTGTCTGGCAGACCGGCAAGTTTCTGTATATGGTCAAGCACGGTATGGGCATTGAGCAGTGCCATTACTGTGTAGGTACCGAAGTACTTCTTCTTGTCTTTAATCAAATCGGGTATGTTCATAATATCATTTGTTTTTGTTACAGTTGCAAAGTTATCTAAAACGCAGGAGACAGGATAACGATTATTGTCCTTTATTGGTTCACTGCTGTTTTGAACCAATCTTTGCTTCAGCAGGATGTTCTTCTGAGGGATGATTTATAGGCTGGTACATCTTCTGCATGGCTTCTATTCTTTCGGCAAAAAGCTGTCGCACGTCATCAGGTGCCACCACTTCGAGGTCGGCTCCCAACTGTAGCACGGAACCTATAAACTCATTGTTCACTTCTACATGAATCTTGAACTCGCCATAGCTGCCGTCGCCATGATTGCCATAAGGTACGGTCGTGAGCTGACTGTGATGCAGACGCTTTGTCTCTACCAGACTGAACATATATGGGCTATGGGCTCTTATATGCACATCCACGGCCTTGATGCCCGCGTGCTGGCTCACTCCTACCTTATCGCAGAAGAAATTGTCATAATACCCCGAAGGTGCCGACAGGAATGCTGTCTCTTCATGTTCTTTCGGCAACTCTTCTATTCTGTCTATTGCTATGTCGTAAGTCCACTCCGGCACTTCGCCTTCCGCATGGCCAAACAGGTGCCACCTGCCGTTATACTCCCGTAGATACTGTGGGTGGAAAATTAGCTGTATCGATGCTTTGTTGAACGGCTTGTATGTAATGCACAACACCTTCTTGTTTATAATGGCTTCATAGAGAAACGGGAGCATGTCTATGTTTTTTAAAGAGCGGTCCATGCTTGATGTGAGCACTCGTTCGCCTTTCTCACGCCTCCTCCTCATCTCTAAAAGATCCATGCAGTCTTTGAAGAAATATTCTACCCACGAAGATGGGAAAAAGCCAGCAGAGTCCTGACAGAACTGCCAATACTGTTTAAGGTCGTTCACGAACTTATAGTTCCATAAGTCGGCAAGAGGGTCATCGTTGTGTCCTACATATCTGAAAGATTTGTCTCTTTTGGTGCCTGTCTCTTCTATTGCGTCAATACCCATACGATCGCGTATTGCGTTAATGACTTTCGGAAAGGCTTTCTTCAAGTCGCTATAGTGTTCACGTTTTGTCAGCGGAACTTTAAGTTCTTCCACATTCTTCTTGCCTTTTACATCAAGCATAACGTCTATATACCCTATCCGCTTACGGCTTTTAAGCAACTTGTATGCTGAACATGCGAAGAGGGTGCAGTAGCTGTCTCCTATAAAAAGATTGTTTCTGTTTTGTTTCATCATACATTCATGTTTTACCAAAGAATCGTAACGCCCATTGTACACAATATTAATAATTACGGCAGTGTAATAATAAATCGGTGCTCAAAGATACAACAAATCTGTAAAACGACAAAATGCAAGCTGAATAAGAGCTAATTAAATTTAAGCAGCGTGCTTAGAGTGATTTATACGCCTCCTATATCCGCAAATATCTGTTAGTGATAAATACTTACTTTGAAAGGCAAGCGTTTTGGCGTTTTTGTATGTCGCTGACAATCAGTGTGCTGCAAGCGACTTGCAAAACGGCCCGAATCGCATCACGAAATGGGCCGTTTCGCAGTCTGAAATGGGCTGTTTTGCATTGCGAAATGGGCCGTTTCGCAACGCGGTGCGGTTGGGGGCGTTCGGCAGAGGGGCGTGGAGGAGTACGCGCGGAGTGAAAAATATGCGGCGCTTGTGGGCGAATGTCGGAAAATATGAGTAATTTTACGCTTGAAAACGAGTTATAAATCATTATCAATAAGTAATCAGACCATGATAAGAAAAACATCACGCCTCCTCGTGGCATCGCTGCTGCTTATGTGCGGTACGGCCTCGATGGCACAGCACAGGCAGCCGTTCACGTTTGCCCAAGTCACCGACGTGCATTTCAATTCGGGCGACCCAAAGCCCTGTGAGTATCTCAAGAGCGTCATCGCCGACATCAACGCCAATCCCTCCATCGACTTCGTGCTCGTCACGGGCGACCTCGCCGACAATGGCGACAACGCCTCGCTCGACCTCTTCGCGCGTACCATAGCCACGCTCAACAAGAAATACTACGTCATACCCGGCAACCACGAGACCACGTGGAGCGAGTCGGGCATGATGCAGTTCTCGCGGCTCTTCGGCAGCGAGCGGTTTGAGTTCACGCACAAGGGCGTGCTGTTCCTCGGCTTCAACACAGGCCCGTTCATCAAGATGGCACTGGGCCACGTAGCCCCGCAGGACCTCGACTGGGTGCGGAGCGAGGTCAGCGCCAAGGGCCGCGGCAAGGATGTGTTCATAGTGACGCACTATCCCATATTGCAGGGCGACGTGGACAACTGGTATCAGGTGACCGACTCGCTGCGCCGCCTCGGCGTGAAGGTGCTCATCGGCGGACACTACCACACCAACCGTGCGCTGTCTTACGACGGCATACCGGGATTCCTCTCGCGCTCCACGCTCATAGACCCCGAGGGCAAGGTGGGCTACTCTATATATAATGTCACGGCCGACTCGCTGCTCATCAGCGAGAAGAACGTGGGCGAGGAACCGCGGCGGTGGGGCGGCATATCGCTCAGCCACAGCTACTACGACCCGTCGGGCCATGCCGACAAGTACCCCGACTTCAGTGTGAACGGCCGCTATGCCTCACAGGTGAGCGAGGTGTGGCGCGTGAAGAGCGGCGCGAGCACGTACGCCTCGGCCGCCGTAGACAAGCGCGGCGTGTATGTGGGCGATGCCACCGGGCGGATGACGTGCTACGACAAGGCCACGGGCAAGGTGCGGTGGACGTTCAGTGCCGAGGGCAAGATAGTGGGCACGCCTGCCGTGAGCCACGGAGTGCTCGTGTTCGGCACTACGGCCGATGCCGTCGTCGGGCTCGATGCCGCCACAGGGCGGCTGCGCTGGCGTGTCAGCACCGATGGCCCAGTGATTGGAGCGGTGGCCATAGACGGCACCACGGCGTTTGTCGGGGGCAGCGACCACAAGATGCGTGCCATAGACATAAGGTCGGGCCGCGAGGTGTGGACGTACGGCGGAGTGGGTGGCTACGTGGTGACGCGCCCTCTCGTCAGCGGCGGCAAGGTGGTGTTCGGCGCGTGGGACTGCACCCTCTACGCCCTCAACCGCCAGACAGGTGCGCTCATGTGGCGGTGGACTCATCCTCTCGGAGGCATGCACTACTCTCCTGCCGGGGTGTGGCCCGTGGCCAACGGCCGCGGCATATACATCGCCGACCCGCAGCGTGCGCTCACGGCCATATCGCCGACAGATGGTACTACGCGGTGGCGCACGTTCCTGTCTAAGGTGCGCGAGAGCATAGGCATGTCGCTCGACGGACAGCGCATCATGGCCAAGACCATGCAGGACAGCATAGTGTGCTACCGTGCCGACCCCGATGGCGTGAAGGAGCTGTGGGCCACCAATGCCGGGTTCGGCTATGAGCACGCCACCACCATGCTGCCAGTGGAGCGGCACACCGTGTACAGCAGCACCAAGGAGGGTCTCGTCGTGGCCATAGACGACCGCACGGGCCGGCTGCTGTGGGAGTACAAGGTGGGCAACTCGCTCGTCAACACCGTGACACCGGCCGGCGGCGGACGTGTCGTCACCACCTCCACCGATGGCGATGTGGTGATGCTGCGCGGCATGGAATGATGCCGCACGCACACCATAAGCATGCGCGTGGCCGTGACGGCATGGCCACGCGTGACGGCGTGGCGTAGTGGGTAACGGGTTTGAAAAACGATGGAAATGAAAACTTAATGAAAAATAATACGATAAAAATTGTTCGTGTCACATTAATTATATATCTTTGCATCAGATAGGCTGCGGCTCGGCAATCGGAGCAAGTTTCATTGCTCTCGCACTTGCATTAT
>JALFIM010000138.1 GCA_022775985.1 Prevotella sp. | reverse complement strand
GTGGTGGCGATTGCCGAAACTACGAAGAGGTTGAGGTACTCGGCGAGGTAGTAGAAGCCGAAGCCCATACCCGAATACTCGGTGTGATAGCCGGCTGTAAGCTCCGACTCAGCCTCTGCCAAGTCGAACGGGCCGCGGTTTGCCTCGGCGTTGCCTGCTACGAGGAACACGAGGAAGGCGATGATAGCCGGGATGTGTCCCTTGAAGATGAGCCAGCCGAAAGCGCCGGTCTGTGCCTCTACGATGCCCGATACCTGCATTGTGCCGGTGAGCACAACGGCGGTGATGAGGCAGAGGGCGAGCGACATTTCATAAGAGATGAGCTGCACCGCACCACGCATAGCCGAAACTACCGAATACTTGTTGTTAGAGCCCCAACCTGCCATGAAGATGCCCACGATGCCGATGCTCGAGATGGCCGACATGAGGAACAGGCCTACGTTGAAGTCGAGCACCTGAGCGCCGTTGTTCCACGGAAGGAACGAGAAGGTGCCCACGGAAGCTATGATCACGAGGAACGGAGCGATGTAGTAGAGCATCTTGTCGGCGCCGTCTACTGAGAAGATCTCCTTGATGAGCATCTTCAGCACGTCGGCGAACACCTGGAATATACCCCAAGGACCTACGCGCATCGGGCCAAGACGGCACTGGAAGTAGGCGCAGACCTTACGCTCCATGAAGATCAAGATGATGGCGAGGATGGCGTAACCTGCGAGAATGCAGACACCAACCAGGATGCACTCGATCAGTATTGTCCAGAAATCTCCAAGACCGCAGGTCTGTGAGAGGAGATTGTGGAACCAGTTTGTTACTATACTAAAGTCAAACATTTTTGTTTAAATTTTGAATTTTGAGTTTTGAGTTTTGAATTATTGCGGCAAGCCGCAATTTTGATTTTTTGAATTCTGACTTTTGAGTTGCTTGCTCTCAATTCAAAATTGAGAAACTCAACATCGGTCGAATACCGACAATTCAAAATTCAACATTCAAAACTCAACATTCCACTTAACGGTCGATGTCCGGTATTACGAAGTCGATTGCGGCACCTGTTGTAATCAAGTCGGCAATCTTCTGTCCGCGAAGCATCGGGTCGAGAGCACCGGTGAGGGTCAAGCCCATCGGGCGCATCTTCAGACGGTAGGGGCTCTTGTCGCCCTTCGAGTCGAGATAGATGCCGAACTCGCCGCTGGCTCCCTCCACAGAGAAGTACCACTGTCCCTCGGGCACCTTGATGATAGGCTTCTGCTTGATGTAGAACTCGCCCTCGGGGATGTTGTCGATGAGCTGCTCGATGATGTCGAGGCTCTGGTAGAGTTCCTGGATGTGGCAGTAGTAGCGGTCCATGGAGTCGCAGCCCGTCATGGTGATTTCCTTCCACTCCACCTTGTCGTACATGTCATACGGATGGCGCTTGCGGGTGTCGTTCTTCCAGCCTGCGGCACGTCCTGCGGGACCTGTCACGGCGTAGTTGATGCAGTCCTCGCGACCCATCGGGCCTACGCCTACCAAGCGGTTGTGTGTGATTACGTTGTCGCCGAACACGTCGAGATACTCCTGAATCATCGGGCGCAGATACTTGCAGAGCTTCTTTGTGTTCTCCACGAACTTCGGGTCGATGTCTGCCTGGCATCCGCCGATGCGGTAGTAGTTCTGGATGAGTCGTCCGCCGGTGGTCTCCTCCATCACGTTGAGCACGTGCTCGCGGTCGCGCATACAGTAGAGGAACGCTGTGAGGGCGCCCAAGTCCTGCGCTGTACAGCCGAGGTAGAGCAAGTGGGAGTCGATACGCTGCAGCTCGTCCATGATGGTGCGGATGTAGTGGATGCGGTCGGTAAGCTCAATGCCCATACCCTCCTCTATCACACCAACGAGAGCGTGGCGGTGCATCATTGCCGAGAGGTAGTTGAGACGGTCGGTGAGAGCGAGTGTCTGCGGATAGGTCATGCCTTCCCACATCTTCTCTATGCCGCGGTGGATATAGCCCAGGTGCGGGTAGATGCGCTTCACCTTCTCGCCGTCGAGAACGGTCTGCAAGCGGAGCACACCGTGGGTTGACGGGTGGTTAGGGCCGATGTTCACCACGTAGTCGTCCTCGTCGAAGAGGCGCTTCTGTGTTGCCACGAGGTGGCCGTCGGCGTTGAGCGAGTACTCAACTGTGAAGTCAGACTCCGGCTCGTCGGTCAACGGGAACTTGTTTGCCTCGGGACTCATGTCGAAGTCCTTGCGCAACGGGTAGCCATTGAAGTCGGTGCGGAGGAACAGACGGCGCATGTCCGGGTGGCCGAGGAACTTGATGCCCACGAAGTCGTAGACCTCGCGCTCAAGCAGGTCGGCTGCACGCCAGAGGTTGATGACGGTGGGAACGACGTCGCTTCCGTCCACCTTCTTGGCAATGGTCTTCACGGAGCAGCGCTCATTGTTTTCGGTATTCTCAAGAATGTAGACGCATCCCAAGCCTTCCTCGCCGAAGTCCTCGCCGATGATGGTAACAAGGTAGTCGAAATGTTTCTGGTTCTTCAGTTTCGACATCTCACTTGAGAAGTTGTCAAATGAGAGTTCAATGTTTTCAAGTTTCATATCTTATACCTTATTATATTAATCAGTTAGACCTTTCTTTGCGTCGAAGTCCTCAGGCACGCTGTTCACCACGATGGTGTCCTTCTTGCCGTGGAGTTTCTCGTCGAGCAGGGCCTCGTTGGAGAGTCCGTGCAGACCGCCCTTCGACATTGAGAGTTCCTTCTCTTCCTTCGACATCTTGTGGTTGGCGCCGCCGAAGAATTTCTCCACCTTCACCTTGCGCTGGAGCTGCATCATGCCGTAGAGGATGGCCTCCGGACGCGGAGGACAGCCCGGCACGTAAACGTCTACCGGCACAATCTCCGAGATGCCGCGCACCACGTTGTACGACTTCTTGAACGGGCCGCCCGAAATGGTGCAGCCGCCCACGGCGACAACATACTTGGGCTCGGCCATCTCGTCGTAGAGACGCTTGAAGGCAGGAGCCATCTTGTTGGTGATGGTGCCGGCGCACATGATGAGGTCGGCCTGACGTGGAGAGTTACGAGTAACCTCGAAGCCGAAGCGCGAGAAGTCGTAGCGGGCGCAGCCCACTGCCATGAACTCAATACCACAGCACGACGTGCCGAATGTTAATGACCACAGGGAGTTGGAACGGCCCCAGTTTATTGCCTGGTCGAGCGAGCCAACTACCACATTGACGCCTCCCTCATGGAGCTCGTCCACGATTTTCTCAAGGCTCTCGTTGTCCTTGAACTCATCGTAAGGGATACTCTTGATGACAGGTTTTCTTACTTCCATTCCAACGCTCCTTTCCGCCAAGCGTAAGCAAGGCCAAATACCAATACCAGCATGAAGAATCCGACGCTCGCGAGCGCCATCACTCCAAACTTGTTGACAACTACTGCCCATGGATAGAGGAACAGGGTCTCAATGTCGAACATCAGGAAAAGGATGGCGAAGAGGTAGTAGCCCACGTGCACCGGCATCCAAGAGGAGCCGCGTGTCGGGATACCACACTCAAACGGTTGACCCTTAACCGGGTTGTACGAACGAGGACCTACGAGTTTTGCAACCACGTATGCACCCACTACCAATACAACAGCCGTCAAGATGACTGTGATTAATAAGATAAAATCCATAAAAATTATTAAAACAATTTGTTTCTATTTCTACGTAGAATACCGCTAAGTATCCGAATTGCAATTTTCAGTTTGCAAAGTTAGCAATAAATATTGGAATGTTGAGGAATTTTAAGGAAAAAGAGTGCCAACCGAGAGCAGAAAATCAAGCTATAGAGTCAACTGGTCGTTATTTTGCCTCCCAATGAGGTGCAGACATTCTTTATTACGCTACGCTTCAAGAGAGTCTGCACTTCATCGGGATGGATATCCATCTATACAAAAACATTGCACTTCTATCTTGAATGTTTCTTTTTGCAGAAAATCAAGCTCGCTTGAATTTTGTGCCGAGGGCAACCGTTTTATGAAAAATATTAAATGCACAAATCCACTAACTTCACAACTATTGAAAAGTAATGCCAAGCGGCATGTTTATTAGTTCGTTACTAATGTGATACGGTCTCACCACAAATGCGATGAGGAATCGTATCATATATGATAAGCCCTCACCACATTTGTGATGAACCAAAAGTTCAAATCCCTTTTACTTGACTGATATTATAAAAACAGCGCTAAACGCTAAGCCTTTGCCTCTTTCCTAATCATCCTGCCTACAAAATTCCATGCAGGAATTTTCTTCAGCGTGCTCCGTACAGGCTGAATGTCCCATACAAGAAAGGCAAGTAGCACAGCTATGCCTATCAAGCAAGTGGCACCATAAAGCTGTCGGATGCTTATCATCAGCAAGTTTGTGGAGTCGTATGGCAGTCCACGAGCCATATTGTCCGCCATCTGCCAGCGCAGGGCATAGCCGTAAAGGCCAGAGCACATAGCGGAGATTGGACCGTTGCGCACCATCCCGACGATAGTGAACCCCATGAAGAAATGCTCAAAAGGCATGAGTTCCTCCAGATATATGGTGAGCGTCACGAAAAAGATGCCGTTGCCAAACGAGCGTAGGGCTATCGGCACATACAATGCCTCAATGGGCAGTCCTGGGTCGATGAGGAAAAACATCATCACGGGATAGGCTGCCATTGCCGCCACGCCGACAGTGAGCAGCCGCGTGTATTTCTGTCTGAGTGCCTTTATCCAAAACAGGCAGAAAAGACAACCTGCCACCGATGCCACCCATTCTATGAAATTGAACACATTGGTGGTGAACGTGCCGAAATGCAGCACACCACCCGTGAAAGCCGTCTGCAACACCTTTGGCGTGCTGCCCATAAACTCCACGAAAACGAAGAGTATGAGCAGCGGCACAAGCCTTGGATACTTCCATGCATCAGGGGCTATATAAGGGTGGCGAATGTAGCGGCTACGCTGTATGCAGAAATACAGCGTCACGACAAACATTAGCACATCCATGCGCATAACATAACTGTCAAGCCAGTTGTAGTACTCACCATAGTTGAAGAAAAATATGAACTCAAGCATCACCGCTGACCACAACAGACAACCAAGATAATCGACACTGACAAACGGCAGTGGCTTCATGAAGTGGAAGTCATGAGTTGTCACGTAGACCGTGAGTGCCACAAGGAGCAATGCACCTGTCATTGCCCAGTTGATGATACGCCAATCCTGATAGACATATATCAGATGCTCCGTGAGCCAAGGCGACAAAAACATATTCCCCAATACAAGACAGTAGAGCAAGGGGAAGAAAATCGTAAAGTCGCGCTTAGGTGTCATCCACAACTGAATCGTTGACATACACTCGAAGCATCCGCACAGTTTGAAGAAGCCGGCGAGATAACCGAGCACGCACATCACTGGCACGGAGTCAGTGAACATTATAAGAAAATTGCACACCGCCACCACCAGTGCAGCGTTAAGCAGCAGCTGGCGGTTGGTGAAGTAGAACTTCATCTTGAACAGAAATGGGAATGGCATTGCCACGCCCACCACGTTAAACATGATTATCATGAGTACGTCCTCACGCATCAAGCTGTACTCGCCCATCACCTGACTCATCGCTCCGCCATATACCCCACCCGACATGAGGAAGATGAAGGCGAAACAGATGTATATCCACGGCTGTAAGCGACGCGGAACGTAACTGTTGAACGAAGGGACACGGAATGGCCCCTGCATAATTGGAGGTTTCATTTAATGATTAATGCCCAATGATTAATGTTTCAGTATATTATGCCATATACACATGTGTCAAACCAAACATTAAAAATTTATTCACATACTTTAGTCTCGACATTCAGTCCTGCACGCAGTAGCGCGACATTTTTATGGTCGTTATCCTTTGTCAGAGCGATGCGCACAGGCACACGCTGCTCCACCTTCACGAAGTTGCCCGTGGCATTGTCCACAGGAATCATCGAATAGGCCGACCCTGCTGCCGCCGACAGTGCCTCCACCCGTCCGTGGAATACCACACCCGGGATAGCATCGGCAGTGAAGTCAACCGTCTTGCCCACAATGATGCCCGGCATCTGCGTCTCGCGATAGTTCGCCACGACCCACACATCGTTGTCATCTACGATGCGTGCAAGCATCTGTCCCGGCTGCACAAGCTGCCCCACATGTATGTCCTTGCGCCCCATCACGCCGTCACATGTAGCCACGATAACAGTATATGAGAGGTTGAGCCGAGCGAGGTTGAGCTGTGCCTCTGCCACACTCTCACTGGCACGCGAACCTCCCAACTGCTGCGTCTGCACGTCGCGCACCGATGCCGCACTCTTTCGGCGTGAGTTGGCTTGCTCATAACGGGCCTTTGCTCCGAGGTAGCGAGCGTAGGCATTATCATACTGCTGGCGCGTCACAGCATCCTTCTTCATAAGGGCGGCAAAGCGGTCGAAATCTTGCTTGGCGTTCATCATATCCACACGTGCCTCCTCAATACCTGCCGAAGCTGTCTGTACATTGCTTGCAGTGGTACCCATGCTTGCCGACACGACCGACGAGCTCGACCGTGAGCCACGTAATCCAGCTTCAGCCTGTGCCAATTGCAGACGATACTCAACATCCTCGATGATTACGAGCGTGTCACCCTTCTTCACATGCTGGAAGTCAGAAAATCGTATCTCCTTGATAAAGCCCTGTACACGGGTGTTGATGGGAGTGATATGACGGCACACCAGTGCGTCATCGGTGTACTCTACCCCACTGCCGTGGACGAAATGACTAAGACACCAACATGCCGCTCCTGCCAAAAGGAGGATTACTACTATGTTATATATTCGCTTGACTATTTTCTTATTCATCTTTATATTACTTAATATTATGCCGCGAAACACACGGCTTTAACTTCTATAACTTCTTTATATTCTTTAAATTTCGGCAGTTCATAAAACAACTACTTTTATATATCTCCTGCCACATACTTCATCCTGTAATACGCATACACGATGTTTATCCTCGCGTCCACTTCCTTCAGTTCGGCATTGAGCCGTAGGTTCGATGCATCAACCATGTCCGTCACCAAGGCGAGCTGACTGAGATAGCGGGCGTTCATCACATCGTAGTTCTGCCGTGCCAGTTCCACACTCTTCTGCTGTGTGGCCAGTTCTACGAAGGTCTGCTGATACTGCACGTAAGCCGCTTGCACGTTGTTGTTGAGCTGCTCGGCCTGTACTGCGTGTTCCTCACGTGCCTGACGCGTCTCGACGGCAGACTGACGCACACGCTTGTTGCTCTTGAACAGCGAACTGATGCTGTATTTCACGCCCACGCCTACATACCACACGTTAAGGTTCTTGTTTATTGGTGGAAGCTCAAATGTGATTGGCCCGTCGAAGTTGTCGGCAGCGACGAAAGCCACTTTCGGAAGCATGTCACTCTTGGCAATCTTCTCCTTCTGTTCGGCTATGCGTATGGCATTGGCACTTTGCTCAAGCAGCGGTGAGTTCATCGCGCCTTGGTTCTGCCAATACTGCTCGTCATTCCTGGCATAGACCTTGCCTATGACAGTCGTGTCGGGCGTTATCCGTACATCTTGCCCCATGCCGAGGGTGTTGCAGAGTTGGTGATTGAGAATGCTTCGATTGTTACGCAGAGTCGTAAGTCCGAGCTTCAGACTCTCCATCTGCAACTCGTAGCGCGTGATGTCGTTCTTCAGAGCCATGCCCTGCGACTGCTTCGCCTTGATGTCGGTGATGAGTTGGCGCGTCAGCTCTATGTTTTTCTCGTACACCTGTATCTGGTTGTCTACCTTGTAAAGGTCGAGATACTGTCCCAGAGCCACAAAGCGCACCTGCTGACGGGTCAGCCTAACGCCCGTTTCCGCCTGTCTTTTGCCAAGCTCGGCAAGTCGTATTCCTGCATTTATCGCGCCACCGGCATACACCACTTGCTGTGCCTGCAGCGAGAAGTTGTTGCCGAAATGTGGCGAGTGGAGTCCGTGAACATCGGTGAAGTCGCGGTCGGTGAGCAGCACATTACCTATATAGCTAACCGACAGTGAGGCATCTACGTCTGGCAACCGCTTGATCTTTGCCGACTCAATGCCAAGGTCGGCAGACTCTACGCCCGACTTCTGTGCTCGCAGAGCTGCGTTGTTATCCTCAATGGTCTTGAACAGTTGGTCAATGGTCAGCGTCTGTTGCTGGGCATTAGCCAATGAAGCGGCCCCCAACAGCAGGAGACCCACAAACATTATTTTCCTTATCATCAAATAAAATAACTTTAAATTCTGCTGCAAAGTTATGGCGATTTCTGTAAAGTGGCGTTTTAAATTTAACGCGGAGAATGGACTATTAGGGAACAACCGTTCTGTTTTGTCACATTTATTAAGTACTTTTGTGGAAGAAAAGAGAAATATCGTGGAACTGAAAGGCATTCAAGAAGCAAGTCTTTCCATCTCTCGGTTGGAAGAATGGCAGCATGGCCCGCAAGTATTGGCTTACGGAGCTATACTCATTTGCCGCATGGGAAAGACTACGTTAAGGGTGAACTATAAAGACTGGGAACTGTTTGAAGGCACCGTTATCACGGTTTTTCCAAATGATGTTGTGGAAATAATAAGTGGAGGACGAAGAGTTAAGGATGAATCTCTGAAAGCGAGAAGTGAAGCATCCCCCTGTGATACAAATAATGTCACTGACAATTTAACTCGCCATCCTTCGTCATTCACATACGACTCTTCTTTCCAAGTAGAAATACTGAGATACAGTCCGTCACTCCTGCGTGAGGCAAGCCTTCAATTGGAGCAGACCGTCTACTCCTCCCTTCGTGAGGATCGTTGCCGCCAGAACACGCCCGTCGTGACACGCATCATCGACAGCATGTTCGCACTGCTGAGAGTTTATTTTGACCAAGCCGACTGCACCTGCATATCGCAGTTGGTGCTTTGTCAGCTCAAGGCTTTCTTCATCGGTTTCCACGAGTATCTGCAACGCAATCCGCAATACCGTCCCGACGAGGTGAAGTCGTACCGTGTGCGCAAACTCTTCAACCTCTTCATGATGCTTATGGAGCGTGACTACAAGCTGTCGCGTGATGTGAACTACTACGCCACACAGATGAATATCACGCCCAAGTACCTCACAACCATCGTGCGGCAAGTGACCGACCATACGCCCAAGGCTATAATCGACCAATACGTCATACTGCAAATCAAGATGCAACTGCAACGCACATCACAGAGCATCAAGGAGATAGCATGGAATTACCACTTCGCCGACACAAGTTTCTTCTGCCGGTATTACAAAAAACATACGGGAGTTACGCCGCAACAGGAGAGGAAATGAGGCGCCATACGCATGAAACCATATCCATCCAACGTCCCAATATCATGGCGTCACTTTTGTCATTCTCTCTATTCTACAGCTATGCGATTTGGAGTGTTTATCATAGTTGATGCCAACCAAAATGATATTTCCTACATAATGCGCCAAAGACTCCACATATTTCTGGCGCTTTATTTGGCTTATAGCAGCATCGGCATTTTTATTCCATTTCAATTCCAATACAATAGCAGGGACTTCAACATGCCTATAAGGCAACAATACGATATCAGCAAAGCCCCTGCCTGCTGGCAATTCACGAATCATCTCATAGTGATTTCTTGAAGTGTAAAACGCCAATGAAAGCACACAAGCCAAAGAATTCTCGTCATTGTATTTCAGTATACTCGTATTTTTCTCATGTACCTCAGCCACACAATCTGCCACTTCATCGGCATCGCCACTCAACAAGCACTCCATCAGGTGCTCCGATTGCCGCAAAGCACTCGTCACCTCCAGCCAACTTGTGTCATCAATAGCAGTCTCAAATTCCTGGCGAACCTCATAATTTGGAATACACGCACATTTTGTATCATTATTGTAAGAAAGGTACCCCAAATGGCAAAGGAGGGTCAGCACATCATCTTTACACTCAATCTTGTGCATGTCATTGCTGAAGCGCAACGCATTAACACGCACCGGGACATCATTAAGTGCATGGACAATGTCATCTTTCAGGCCCTCAAAATTCATGGTAATATAACGTTTCAGACTCTCAAAAGTATTTGTACTGGTCCAGAAACTCTCATACGACCTACGCTTCAATGCACGCATCACAGCATACGGATTATACATCGCCCTCTCTGCGCCCAATTCATAGCCATCATACCATCGTTTCATCTCATACAAATCCATAGACTCATCAGCACACAAAGATTCCACTTCTTGCTCTGTAAATCCGAAATAAGGAGCCAACTGAGCAGGACTGAGCATAGTATATTCATCAAAATTATTCAATGCCGACTGTGTATTGTAACGCTTTATTGGGAGGATGCCTGTCATGTATGAGCATGCAAACACATTCTCCGTCATACTTCCTTTAAACAGACGGCGCAACAAATCCACATACTCATCCATCTGTTTTTCCATACCCTCCCGACAAAGAGCATCCCACTCATCTATTAGGCAGACAAACTTCTCGCCCGTCTTAGCGACTATACCCACAAGCAAATCCATTATGTCGTCATTGGGCTTCATAGCGACCCCCTCATACAGGCTCATAAGTTCCTCGCAAATGTCACGCTTGATGTACTCCACCAAATGTTCGTCCTTGCCATATTTTGTCACGAAGTCTGTCATGTCAAGATAAAGTACGGGATAACGGTTGAGGTGCTTTTCAAAATCCTTATCCTTACTTATTGCCAGTCCTTGAAACAAATCGCGTGAGTCACAAGACTTGTCATAATACGCATTCAGCATCTTCACGGCGACAGACTTGCCAAATCTGCGTGCGCGTGTAACACACAGAAAGCGATTCTCTGTCATCATAACAGAGTTCACCTCGGCAATCAACATGCTCTTATCAACAAACTTTGAGTTGCGCAACGATGCAAAACCGTCATTACCTTTGTTAAGATAATTTCCCATACGACGTGTGGTATTTCTAAAATTAATGTATAATGCAAGAAGTCAAGGCAAAGTTACAAAAAATATTATGATACGCCCCATATTTATCCGCCAAAACATCACACACGCTCTGACAGCCAATAGCCAGCCGCCACGGCGAGAAATATAAAACTACTCCACTAACTCATTAATGATGCTCTTTACGGTTTTACTGTTGATTTGCTTGCGGAAATGGACGGTATATCCACTCGCCGTCATTGCCTTGAAGAATTCGTCGGCACAAGAGATTTTTGTATTCTCGTCGGTAGATATAAGCGACTCCTTGACATACGCCTTCGTCTCTATCACAATGTTCAGTTCCTTAGTGCCGTCCGCCTTCTTCACGACATACATGAAGTCGGGACTGTAGTTGCTTGATGCCACAGTAGGAATACAAATACTGCGCGACGGTATCTTGCCGTACACCACGACCTCATCTATTTCTGCCTTAATATTCTGCAATTCCAACGACGAGTCATATGCACATGCGTCATACAGATACCTCGCGGGAGGCTCACCCGACACGCTCTTGCTGCCGATATATGCCTGCACCACTTCATCCCTGACCGACCCGTCGGCATTGGTGAGCTTCGTCTCTTTCGCCATATACTGTGCTTGCTTGTATCGCACACATCCCACCAATTGCTCGCATTTCCAGTCATCCACCACACCTATCAGTCTTGTCAGTGAACTGTCGTTGAACATCTCGTTCGTGATTCGGCAACCGCTGTTCGCGGCATTGCATATCGCACGATGCAGTATGTATATAGGTATGTTTGTGTGTCTGGTTGCACGACGCAGAAATTCATTGTAGTCATAGTGGCGATCATGCAGAGTAAGTTCTATATGTGTGCCTTCAGCAGCCTCTGCCATGCCATTTTCAAAGTCAAGTACCTTGCGCGACGACTCTACTGTCTGGAGCGAGAACACATGCTTTTCCTTGATTATTGAAGGAAGGGCCTTCTCTATATTTTGATCTATCTCCTTGTCAAAATAGAGAACATATTTTTTGTTGAGGTGTGCCCACAATTCCTTCAGTTCCTCAAACCTTGCCTTGCGCACGTGTATCTTGTCGCTGCGGCGACTGTTGCGGTCGGTGATACGGTTGGTGTTCACGCCACCGACAATATCCCTAAACTCAGGATATTCCACCAACATATCGTCAAACTTCTCATCCACCACATTCTTGTCCATGTCAACATATCCCTTGTTCATCAATTCTGCGAATAACTGTGTGGGTTCCACGCCACGCTTCTCTGCCACCTTTCCGATGTCCTCAGTCGTGAGGGGCAAAGCACTAAGCTGACTGGACTCAAACTCTCCGTTAATCTCCGCCACGAGTTTGGTGGCAAAGTCTTTCTCTGTGAAGTCTACGATATAGTTGAGCATGAACGACGAATCACTTATTCTGTTGCCCGCACAGTCTACTGGCAGACGCAGACCGCGTCCCACCTCCTGCAGCTTGCTTATCTCCGAACCGCTCGACCGCAGCTTGCAGATGGTGAATACGTTGGGATTGTCCCAACCCTCCTTCAATGTCCACTTCGAGAAGAGGAAGCGCAGCACGTTGGGGCTACCGTCCTTATGCGCGAAGTTCAACAGTTCCTTCTTGCCATGCAGAATGAGCTTCACCTCGTTGGCTATATTTTCATCGGAGTCGTTGTTATCCTGTGAGAAATAGCCTGCGCACGAGTATTCGATGTTGTCGAGCGTGGCCTTTAGATAAGCCTCATACTCGGGCGTATTCTGCCGCGCAAGTTCCTTTTTCAGTCTCGCGGCAAGTATCTCCATGAATTTCCGCCGCAGCCAGCCGTCGTTCTTGCCCTCAGGACCTCGGAAACTCTCTATGCTGTCGATGAAAAACAGCGCCAACGTCTTTATTGGCAATCCCTCGCGGCAGAAATTCTCACGTTCGGTCTCGAAATGGCGCATAAGTGCGAGTTCTATCATGCCCTCCTGGTAGGACGCTCCATACTGGTCGGGGAAGAACTCCTCTCCGACGAGTTTCTCCTGTCCATTGCTCAGGCTAAGACTGCCTTTGCCGATGGCCTCCACCACAACGCCATCGAGGTCGCTGTCCACTACTCCGAGACTGTCGCCAACATGAACAGTGAATGTCCTGCCCGATATTTCGGCACTTGTAAGCCGCAGACTCGCGCTGTCGCCCTTCACCGCAGAGAGCACCTTTACTTTCTTCTCTGCCTTCTTTCCATCAGGCAGCTCAAGGTGTTCCTTGGCCACACCCTTTATGAGTCCCTGATTGAACGATGCGGCCGCGTTAAGGTCGTAGATAAGCTCCTGATAGTCCTTCACCGCGTGCTTGTTCTTGCCCTTGCCAACAGTTAGCTCGGGATATGTAGCCCCATAGCGCAGCACAAGTTGCGGTCGAAAGTTCTCGATGAGCGCGGCATATGATTTGCCGCCGCGCTCCACACGGTGCGGCTCGTCGATGATGAGTACAGGTTTGGTGTCGGCAATGGCATCGACGGGGCGGTAGAAGTCGTCCAACATCTGGTCGTAGTCCTCACGTGTAAGCATCTTGCCGTTGGCGATGAGCTGTGTGTTGAGCAGCAGCACGTATATGCGGCGCTTTTCGTGGTGGGTGCCATAGAAGAAGTGGCCCACGGCCGAGGGCATATTCAGTCGCCCTTTCTTGTTTTGTTTCTGTGGTTCAAGCAGACACAATTCTATCTCAGCATCATAATTGCACACTGCGTTGAAATGCCGTGTGACCTCTGGTTCCTGTAAGAAGGACGCTGTTCCTGCCTTGATTGGCAAAGTAGGAACAGCAATTATAAATTTGTTTATGCCACAACGCCTGTGCAACTCAAACATTGTGCGCGTGTAGACGTAGGTCTTGCCCGTGCCCGTCTCCATCTTTATGTCGAGGATGCGGTGATACGGAAGAGCCTTTATCTTGTCCGACAGCATATAGTGCGTCACACGCTGCCTTGTGGCCTTGTCGAGAATGCCAGTGCTCTGACGCACGGCCCTTATGGCCGCGCCGTCAAGCTGATGGCGCAGCAAGGGATTCTGGTGGCTCGCCCTTGGCGGCTCCTGTATGGATGCCTCCACTATCGCGGCCACGCCTTCGATGGGCGCGGTCTGGTGGGAGAGGTTGTTTTCGAGTTTCAGTTCCATTGGCATTATCATTTAATAGAAGGAAATTGCAGACGCATAATTGAATAGAACTTTCTGTACAACATAAATGTATGCCATTGGTCTTCCTTTTTATATTTTTCTATAAATCTTCTTCTCTCCTCCAAATTCAATTCTGTGAGATATTTCGACAATAAGACATGCCTGTCTTCTTCTTTTTGGCATGTATAAATTTCACGATAGTCAACATCGCGCAATTCATACCAGAGTTTACGAATATCTCTCAATGGCCTTGCATATAGTTTTGTGGCACAGATGACATTTTTTATCTCATCATAGAGTTTCTCTCCCACAGGATGAATGTTCCCATCTGGTTCATATGAAACATACTTTTGGATGTCGTGATGATAAAACACAGGATATGCAAATTTTTCTTTCCTTACAAGATTGCAGCATGTCGCTTTGTTCCCATGTACAGTATCTGGAAAATTGCCGAAACAAGATGCCACAAGATTAAAATATGCAACATTGTGTGGATAAGGCGGTATTGTTTGTGGTGATTTCTTTTCAAAATCGTCCCTTAAAACAACATTCCTGTCATCTAAATTTGGCGCTTTCTGATATTCCTCAAGATTCTCTTTGTTTGTTTCGGTGTATCCTCGTGGAATTATATGTTCTATACTCGTTTTTTCCAAATCCTTTTCTTTGGATTCCGCTTTTAATTTACGCAAGCAGTAACAGCAATATCGGTTTTGGCTTTTAAGCAAGACTTCTATCATTCTTTTATGATAAACACCCTTGTCTGCACGGCACAAGCTGTGTCCATATCCGTCACGTTTATCGTAACAGACATTGACATATCTACCTGTTGCAGAATCTTTGCAGCAGTTTTGCAAATATTCGCTTGTTATTTGTATGCCTTCTTTGCTGTACTTTTGTTTGTCTATATATATCATTGTTGCTACATGCTTTGCTGTTTGTTGATGCGGCGGTCAAGCTCCTCACTTGTTATGAGTCCCTTTTCGAGAATTTGCTCTCTTAGTTTCTGCTCTTGTTCCTTCAAATTGTGATTGAGCATAAACGCACACTCCGAGATAGCCCATTCCAAATCCTCGTCGCCACTGTCAACCCCCATCACTTCCTGCACACCTGTATTATAGTCAAGGCCATAGATGTCGTTCCATATTGTAGGGGTACGAGAGTCTACCTCCATTCTCAGTATGACATTGTTTCTGCTTGCCGTGCTCATTCCTGTTAGAACAAGCGGGGAGTGGGTAGACACAATAAACTGAGCCTTAGTAAACGTTCTCATAAATCGCTGCAATACTACCTTTTCCAACTCGGGGTGCAAATGCAGGTCTATCTCGTCTATTATGACAACTCCAGGTATGTTCGTGCTTTGTCCTCGGCTGAGTATATAAGAGCGATAGGCAATGTCAAGTGCCATGTAAAGAATACGCTTGTAGCCGGCCGGTAATTGCCGGAAAGAAGGATTGCGACCATCGCGTGTGCTAAGACACAGGCCGCTTTCTTCATAAACGCTGACAAATATATCTATGACTTCAAGGTTCGGGTCGCCCTTTGAAAACTCCGAAAGACATTTTCTTATGGCATTCACCTCTCCGTCATAACATTCTTTTTCGCGTTTTGCAGCCTCAAGCCTGACAGTATGTAAAGCCACATCTTCATTATACTCCTTTTCTGTTACTATACCCTTTGCCTTAAAGTAATCGCAGTTGCGTAATGCCGATTCTTCATGCTGGACATTACGACTCGCCCTGTCCCATAAAGTCCATATTTTTGTAAGTCGTGTTATCCAAAGGTCTGAGTACGCGGTCTCTTCATCCCAACCAAGATAGCCAAGATTGCGAAGCGACATCTCCGTCTCTGTCAGCTTTGTGTTATTGCCCGATACATGAGGGAAACTGTCTGAGAAATAGGCAAACAGTGGCAATGTGTCTGTTGCCTGTATTTCTGCTGAAAGTTTATTGAAAGCCTCTGTATACTTGGATGGTTGGGGCTTGAATGTTGACATCGACGCATACATACTCCAGTCGAGTGTCGCATTGTGAAACTGTGCCGTTGCATGAATGTCGATAAATGGGAAAGGCATGCCCGTATTCGGGTCTCTTACCAAGTCCTCAGACTTGCCATAATCACGCGGTTTTAGATTTGAGAATCCGGCCCCAAGATTAATTGCCCCAGAGTCTTTGCTTCGATGGAAAGCGAAGCTCAACGCCTTGTGTATGGCATGAATCAATGTTGACTTGCCCGAACCGTTCTTGCCGAACAGTACGGTTACGCCCGGAGCGAACTCTATGGTGTAGTCGCGGAAACAGCGGAAATTGCTTATATGTAGTTTCTTTAGATACATTGTTTTTTCTTTCTATTTTTTTTAATACCTTACATCGATGTTCACCGTCAGTGTCTTGTTGCCCTCCTTCAGCGTGCGGAGGTTCTTCTGCAGTTCCTCGCGGTGGGTGAATCCGAAGCTGTAGCCGAATATGACGATGTTGTGTGGCGAGAACGGTTCGCCGTTGTACTTGTCCATCAGGGCGAAGATACTGTCCGCGTCGAAACTGTCGTCGGGGTTCGCCATGTACAGGTGGTCGCCCTTCCAGTAGGCCGTGTATCTGCCAAACTGCACCTCCTCAGCCTCTGCCGTCAGTCCGTAGCCGTCTGACACAAGCCATGTGCGGAGCACGGTATTGATGCCGAAGTCGTCAACCGTCAGTGTCGTGATGTTGCTCGACACGGGGTCGAACCGCTCCATCTGCAACAGGGCATCTTGCTTGGGTTCCTCGAGCGTGAAGTGCTTGAAGCCAAGGTCGCCCGAGAAGAGAGGATTCTGAGCCTTTATCTTCTTGGCGGCACGCTTGATGCGCTCCATGCCAACTTGGTCGATGGTTTTGTAGCCAGCCTTGAATGCTTCGCTGTCGGGCTCGCAAACTTCGGGCAACTGGACTAAGATATATTTTCTGTGTCCACCATCTTCTGCATTTTTAAGCATTACAGCATGAGCTGTTGTTGAACTGCCGCCGAAGAAATCAACAATCACAGAATCTTTTTCACTGGCTATTTGGACAATACGAGACAATAAATCTACTGGTTTTGGAAAATCAAAGACTTTTTTACCATTGAACAGGTCACGAACTTCTCTTGCAGCTTTTTTGTTACCTTCTAAGTCCGACCACAAAGGGGAAGGGCGTTTGGTTCGTCCATCAAGATAGTATTTAACATAAGGCCACCATATCTCGTTTTTATTACGTTTGGTCTTCTTCCAAAGAATCATATTTTCTTTGACAAGATTGTCATATGTTTTGCGTTCTACTCGCCAACAACTATCATAACCAGAGGTCGCGGTCGGGTATAGAATATTACCGTCAGGGGCTTCTATTCCATAATACATATTAGGGCGATCTTCACGTTTGTCATTAGACCCTGTCTTACGCAATTGGTCATAAGCATAGAACCCCACATCATCTTGGTTTTGAAATCTCAATTTGTCTTTTTCGGTTAAATCAAGACCATTTAATTCAATTTCTTCATTCTTAGAATATACAAGTATATAATCAAATGAACTACCAAGACCGCCGCTATCTTGGCCCGTTGTTTGACCAGTTGGGCGAACTATATTTCCTATAAAGCATTCCTCCCCGAACACCTCATCGCACAATTTCTTCAGATTCGCCTGCTCATTGTCGTCAATGGATATGAAAATCACCCCATCATCCGTCAACAAGTCGCGTGCGAACGACAGTCTTGGGAGCATGAACGTCAGCCACGCCGCATGGCTTGCGCTGCCGCGTCGTGTCATGGAGAGGATGCGGGCGGCGCGCTCGAGAGAAATGTCGAGGCGGGCGGCCAATTCCTCGGTCGTGAAGCCGAAGCGGTCGTTGTACACGAATCCGTCGCTGCCCGTGTTGTACGGCGGGTCGATATAAATCACCTTCACCCGTCCGCTGTACGACTTCACGAGGTGCTGCAGCGCGTCGAGGTTGTCGCCGCTGATGTACACATTCTGGCTGTCGCGGTTCTCTGGCAGGGCGTTGTGTTCCTCATCGGGGCGTATGAGCGTGGTGGAGTCCATGTTGCACAGCATACGCGCATAGTTCTTGCCCAGCCACGAGAATCCGCTCGTCTCGTCGGTAATCGTTGTGCCTCCCGGCAGCGAAGCCTTGAAAGCCTCGATGTCAAACTCGCCATTGGCATTGAAACATTGCGGAAAGTATCGCCTGAGCGCGTCCATCTCCTTCTGTCCTGCCACAGCGACAGCGTTATGGTTGATTATATCCTTTATCATGCTAAATGTTCTTTTATCCTCGCAAAGATAAGCATAATCTGTCAGAATAAAAAACATTCGCAATATTATTTGCCTGTGCTCTTACGTTTTGATGCCACGACACAATAGCAGCTATCTCCGACAGTTAATCTTTCTTAAACGCAAGTCAATTACTGCACACTCTGCACATAAATGAGCAAAAATGTGCCGAATTAACAAATTATTACACTTACTTCTTCGTATATAGTATTAATAAGAGTCACCCAACAATACGAGATGCCTCACCAGCAAAACGCACATAATACATTATGAAGAAAGGACAAAGGCGAGAGTCGCAACAGCACGTACAGGACAACGCATCAGCCCTGCACATTGCTATAAGCGAGCGGCAAGTAGCAACAAGGTAAAACCGCTTGATGGGGAGATGCGAAAGCAAGTATATGAAACGATGCACAAACTTTATGCTAACAAGTCAGACACGACAATGGGAGACACAATTATGAACATACCAAGCAAGAACAAGCCATATTTCACCTTCCCTGCCTTCGACATATCGTGCTTTTGGCCAGAAGATACCGGGCTTGCACACAAAGTGAAGGTATATGTACCTTTCGAGACGACCATGCGTTTCACCCCATTTGTCGGGATAATAGTCAACCGCAAGCAATGCGCCTTTTTCCCCATCAGCGACAGTCCTCAGATAAAGCCACTTTGCAGGGCATTGCTGTCTGAGACTGACATCTGCCAAACCATGCAATGGATAAGGCTCAACCGCGAAGCCTTGCTAAGGCACTGGCGACAGGAAATCTCAACATACGGGCTTTGCCTATCACTGAGAAAGCTCAATGGTGGAGAGACACGTTTCCAGCGTATAAGATGAAATTACGATACTAACAGGCAGATATAGTCGCGCATAAAAATACGGCCGCATCCGTAAAGCATATCGCACTGATTATCAGAGTGTTGTAAAACGGCCCATTTTATAGTGTGAAATGGGCCGTTTTAGCTCGCAATATGGGCCATTTCGCAATGCGATTCGGCCCATTTCGCAAAACAGCATGGCTACAATGGTTTATGGGAGGGATTCGAGACGACCGATGCAAGCATATTGCAGCATGATATATGCCCAATATAAACTGGCATGTAATGGAAAGCCTACAACTTTTTTCACATGATATTGGCTATTGTCAAAGTTTTTATATAAATTTGCAGAGCAAGAAAGGCTACATATACCTACAAATGGGCGTACTGTAAGCCGCCACATAATTATAATAGAAAGATAAAAGTCATTTTCCGTATGTATAAAATTCAAGCCAATGCCTCGGGCACGAGGTCTATAGAAGTAAGCGAGAAGCACCTGGAGACGCTGGAGCGTTACTCCCTTCTGAAGAACCTGATTGACAGCAACGGCATTGTGGACGAGGGTGTCCTCGACAAGCTGAAGCTGAATGTACGCTCCATGCTTGAGGCCGGCACAGACGACAGCCACGACCTGCTCGACCTCTGTCTTGACGTAATCTACGACAACAACATGAAGGCTTATGGTCTGCACAAGCTCGTGTTGCTCTATGTGAAATGGCTGCAAGAGAAGGAGGACGCTGAGGAAGTGGAAGAAAAAGACGTGGAGGAGTAGATGACAGACTTCCGACTGACAGATTGGTTGCCCACCACACGCAAGGAGATGGACTTGCGGGGATGGGACGAGGCCGACATCATCCTTTTCTCTGGCGATGCCTATGTAGACCACCCTTCATTCGGAGCGGCGGTGATAGGCCGCACACTGGAGGCTGAGGGGCTGCGGATAGCTATCGTGCCACAACCTGACTGGCACGGCGACTTCCGTGACTTCAAGAAGTTGGGCAGACCACGTCTGTTCTTCGGCATAGCTCCAGGCTGCATGGACTCCATGGTCAACAAGTACACCGCCAACCGCCGACTGCGCTCCGAGGATGCTTACAGTCCCGATGGCCGGCATGACTGCCGTCCAGAATATCCTACGATAGTGTACACACGCATACTGAAGCAGCTCTATCCCGATGTGCCTGTGGTACTTGGCGGCATAGAGGCATCTATGCGCCGGCTCACACACTACGACTACTGGGTAGACAAGTTGCGCCCGAGCATCCTCGTAGACTCTGGCGCAGACCTCCTGATATACGGCATGGGTGAGAAGCCCATCACCGAGCTGTCGCATCGGCTGTCAGCAGGAGAACACATACGCGACATCAGGGACATACCGCAGACCGCATTCATAGCACGTCATGGCGACAAGGAAGCCACGGCTACGCCTGACGACATATTGCTGCACAGCCATGAGGAATGCCTCGCCGACAAGAAAGCCGAGGCCGACAATTTCCGCCACATAGAGGAGGAAAGCAACAAGATACACGCCAAGCGCATACTACAACCCATAGGCGACCGCTGCGTGGTGGTGAACCCGCCCTATCCGCCGATGACCACAGAGGAGCTCGACCGCTCCTACGACCTGCCATACACACGGCTCCCCCACCCCAAATACAAGAACAAGCGCATACCGGCCTATGAGATGATAAAATTCTCGGTCAATATACACCGTGGATGCTTTGGAGGCTGTGCGTTCTGCACCATAAGTGCCCACCAGGGCAAGTTCATATCATGCCGCAGCAAGGAGAGCATATTACGTGAGGTACACAAGATAGCCGCCATGGACGGCTTCAAGGGCTACCTGTCTGACCTCGGAGGGCCGTCCGCCAACATGTACGGCATGGGAGGACGCAACAAGAAGGCATGTGAGGCATGCAAGCGTCCGTCGTGCATCAACCCACAGGTGTGCCCCAATCTCAATACCGACCACTCGCGGTTGCTCGAGATATACCACGCCGTGGACGCGTTGCCATTCATCAAGAAGAGCTTTATAGGCAGTGGCGTGCGCTACGACCTGCTGCTCCACAAGAGCAAGGACGAGAATGCCAACGCTGCCGCACGGCAGTACACGCGTGAGCTCATACGCAACCATGTCAGCGGCAGACTCAAGGTGGCACCCGAGCACACCAGTCCACAGGTGCTGCGGCTCATGCGCAAGCCCTCGTTCGAGCTGTTCAGCGAGTTCAAGCGCACTTTTGAGAAAATCAATGCCGAGGAGCATCTCAACCAACAGCTCATACCCTACTTCATCAGCTCGCACCCAGGCTGCCATGAAGCCGACATGGCAGAGCTCGCTGTACTCACCAAGCGGCTTGACTTCCACCTCGAGCAGGTACAGGACTTCACGCCTACTCCAATGACCGTGAGCACAGAGACATGGTATAGCGGATATGACCCATACACGCTGGAGCCTGTGTTCTCGGCACGCACTCAGAGAGAGAAACTTGCCCAGCGCATGTTCTTCTTCTGGTACAAGCCCGAGGAACGCCGTGCCATTGAGCATGAGCTCATGCGCATAGGCCGCCCCGACCTCATACCACAGCTCTACGACCAGCGTGCCAAGCGTCCAGTCAACCGCCATGACAGCGGCAGACAAGCCACGACACGTGACGAGCACGGCACGCGCGGAGGCAAGCGACAGACGGCGGCACGCCGCGACAGCAGGCAGGCTGACGGCCGGCAGCAGTCAAATGCGCCCCGTGCAGGACGCAAGCCCCAGCGCGACAAACGCCGTGGCAGATGACATGACACATTCATAAATTTGAACAGAAATAAATACATCAACATATAGAATATAAAAAAACGAAAAGAGATGGAAAACAACAAAGAACTCATAGCCCAGTGTGAGGCTAAAGCGAAACAGTGGCTATCACCGTCTTTTGACGAACAGACACGTACAGACGTTCAGTCTATGCTCGACAACGAGGACAAGACCGACCTTATAGAGAGCTTCTACAAAGACCTTGAGTTTGGCACAGGAGGCCTCCGTGGCATAATGGGAGCCGGATGCAACCGCATGAACATATATACCGTGGGCATGGCCACTCAAGGATTTGCCAACTACCTCAAGAAGATGTTCGCCACGCGCGACAAAATCTCGGTGGTGGTATGCCATGACTGCCGCAACAACAGCCGCCTGTTCGCAGAGACCGTAGCAGACATATTCTCGGCCAACGGCATAGAAGTATATCTCTTCGATGACATGCGTCCTACCCCCGAGTGCTCATTTGCCATACGTCATCTCGGATGCCAGGCCGGCGTGAACATCACAGCATCTCACAACCCACGTGAGTACAACGGCTACAAAGCCTACTGGGAAGATGGCGCACAGGTGCTCTCGCCCCACGACGTAGGTATCATCGATGAGGTGAACAAGGTGAGCATTGATGACGTGAAGTTCGACGGCAATAAGTCGCTCATCAGCATCATCGGTGAGGATATAGACAAGGTGTACCTTGAGCAGATACACACCATATCCATAGACCCCGATGTCATCAAGCGTCAGCACGACCTCAAGATAGTGTACACTCCGCTGCATGGCACAGGCATGAAGCTCATTCCCCAGTCGCTGAAGCTCTGGGGCTTTGACAACGTACACTGCGTGAAGGAGCAGATGGAGAGGAGTGGTGACTTCCCCACAGTCAAGAGCCCCAACCCCGAAAACGGCGAGGCCCTCACCCTTGCCTTGCGTGACGCCAAGGAGATAGACGCAGACATCGTAATGGCCAGCGACCCTGATGCCGACCGTGTGGGCATGGCATGCAAGAACGATAAGGGCGAGTGGATTCTCGTAAACGGCAACCAGACATGTCTCATCTTCCTCTACTACATCATCACCAACCGCATCAAGACTGGCAAGATGCAGCCCACTGACTTCATCGTCAAGACCATCGTGACGACTGAGGTGATACGCAAGATAGCAGAGAAGCAGCACATAGAGATGCGCGACTGCTACACTGGTTTCAAGTGGATAGCACGCGAGATAGCTATCTCAGAGGGCAAGCAGCAGTATATAGGCGGTGGTGAGGAAAGCTACGGATTCCTCGCAGAGGACTTCGTCCGCGACAAGGACGCAGTGTCTGCATGCTCACTGCTGGCAGAGATATGCGCATACGCCAAGGACAACGGCAAGACTCTCTACGACCTGATTATGGACATATATCTGGAGTATGGTTTCTCTAAGGAGTTCACGGTCAACATAGTGCGTCCGGGCAAGACTGGAGCCGACGAGATAAAGGCCATGATGACAAAGTTCCGCCAGAATCCTCCAGTAGACCTCGGCGGCAGCAAGGTGAGCGTATGGAAAGACTTCGCCTCTCTTGAGCAGACAACAGCCGATGGAGCTAAGTCGAAGATAGACATGCCCGCCACGAGCAACGTGCTTCAGTGGTTCTGCGAGGACGGCACCAAGGTGAGCGTCCGTCCGTCAGGAACAGAGCCCAAGATCAAGTTCTACATCGAGGTGAAGGACACCATGAAGTGTTCTGGCTGCTACGCTCGCTGCAACGCAGCCGCCGATGAGAAGATAGAGGCCATCAAGAAGAGCCTCGGCATAGACTGAAGCCATACGGTCTACACCGTCAATACATAAAACGATATAAGGCAGGTACGTCCCTCAAGGTGAGCATCCACAAGGGGTGTCACCTGCCTTATATAATAAGGTGGGGCGTGAACAGCGCTTCACGACATACAATACACATTCCACAGACATGAGAATATCATCACACATAGGGCGGAGACTGACTAAAGCAGTTCTGCTTCTTTCGCTGTCATCCGCACTGCCTGTCGCCGCAACCGACATCAAAGAGGTCTGGCGCACTATGCCCGACTCTATAACGCCACACCTCGACAAGTCACTGCGTGGAGAGTGCGTAGACATATACGACAACAAGTCTACGGCAAAGACTACCAATAAGCTAAAGGGAGAGTCGTGCATAGACACCATTGCCGTCGGTTATCTGCACGCCACCATCAGCAAGGCCATGACCTTGGAGATGAAGTTGCTGCCGTCAGCGGTCAATGGCGACACCGTGGTGTGTGTAGTAAAGACATACAGCACTCCACAACAAGAGAGCGTCATTGACATATACGACCTGAAGTGGCAGCATATACGCCATATAGACTTTGCCACAGACAGTCTTGTAGTCAAGCCGGACACCATGTCTCAGGACAACTTCTCACAGGCCATACGCGCTATGGACTCCTTCATTGTCAGTGCGCAGCTATCGGCTGAAGACAACTGCATCAGTGTCAAAGCCAATCCATTAGTGACGTGCATCACTGACATGAAAATTCAAAAAGCCATCTGCCTGTTAAGAAGGTTTAAATGGGATGGTGCATGCTTTAAATAATGTTAGTGGAATGATAAAATTTGCCATTACATATTGCAGATGTTGAATATATTAGTAATTTTGCAATGTGTTTTTCATGGTATTAGATTATTAAGGTTAAGAAAGATTGGTTGTCGTGAGACAATCAATTTTTTTATATACATACTTGACACCTTCCGCACTCAACATTCTCACTCCACTACCCTGCTTTTCCGCAGAAAAGTAATGTGTTTTTGAATTTTCTTTTGTACCTTTGTCATGTTGAACGCAAACGAAATTCAAGATATAATATAATCATAGTA
Source organism: Prevotella sp. (assembly GCA_022775985.1). Lineage (GTDB taxonomy): Bacteria > Bacteroidota > Bacteroidia > Bacteroidales > Bacteroidaceae > Prevotella. The sequence goes on along the minus strand of JALFIM010000138.1, from coordinate 14,106 downwards.
CAAATCAGAGAAAAGAGAAATGGAAAAAGTCATTATCAACAACTATGACGAGTTTGCCGCTATGCTTGGCAAGCAAATAGGCGTTTCTGACTGGGTGGAGCTGCCACAAGAACGCATAAACCAGTTTGCCGATGCCACACTTGACCATCAGTGGATTCATGTAGACACGGAGCGTGCCGCAAAGGAAAGCCCTTATAAGTCGACCATTGCACACGGCTACCTCACACTGTCAATGCTGCCATACATGTGGAATCAGATCATCGAAGTGAAGAACCTCAAGATGATGGTCAACTACGGCATGGACAAGATGAAGTTCGGACAGGCCGTACTCTCAGGACAGAGCATCCGTCTTGTTGCCGACCTGCACAGCATAGAGAACTTGCGCGGAGTGACTAAGGCGCAAATAAAATTCGCTATCGAAATCAAGGACTGCAAGAAGAAGGCCCTGCAAGGTATAGCCACATTCCTTTACTACTTCGAGTAAGGATACACCCATACCGAGCGGCAACCTGATGCCAACCGCCCCAAAACTTGATATCGCCACTATGCACACACTGGCGGTCAATGGCATACGCGCCAATGACTGTCATAACATGCCATGCGGAATATACAGTACGACAGTATTTCTGTTTAGTAAAGCTCTCATGGCACATAAACATAAAAAGGAGGATGCCTATCATAAGATAGAACTTCCTCCTTTGTTTTGTGTGTTCTGTCGCTATAAAAGAACGATTAAGCCTCTGCGGGTGCTGCAGCCTCCTCATTGGCTTCAGCCTCTGCCTTAGCAGCTTCGGCAGCCTCTGCGGCAGCCTTAGCCTCTGCGGCCTTCTTCTCGGCAATCTTCTTAGCGATAGCCTCATTAATCTTCTTCTCGGCCTCGAGCTCCTTCTGTGCGAGTTCCTTCTTAGCCTTAGCGGTGTTCTCCTTCACAGCCTCAAGACTCTTCTGCTTGTTCTCTTTCCAAGCATTGAACTTTGTCTCTACAGCCTGCTCATCGAAAGCGCCTTTCTTCACGCCTCCACGGAGATGCTTCATCAAGTACACGCCCTCGCCCTTGAGGATGTTGCGTACTGTGTCTGTAGGCTGTGCGCCTACCTCTACCCAATAAAGGGCACGATCGAAATTCAAATCTACGGTTGCAGGATTGGTGTTGGGGTTGTAAGTACCAATCTTCTCAGTAAATCTACCATCACGTGGTGCTCTTGCGTCTGCGATCACGATGCTGTAAAAAGCATAGTTCTTACGACCGCCGCGCTGCAATCTGATTTTTGTTGCCATTTTTAAAAATTATAATTTTAGGTTTGAATTAAAACGCACTAACTCGTAATGCGGCCACAAAGGTACTGCTTTTTTTTCACATTGGCATGCCATAACACAATGGAAAGCGATAATTAACATTAATTAGCAGCGAATTAGCAGCTAAAATCCGAAGATGGAGCAAAGCGAAAGGCTAAATAGATACAACAAGGACAACACATTGATTATCTGAAAGACCCGTTCTTCGCAGAGTAGCCGATGTACCTCAAATTGGGCAGCACTTGCGGAATCCACCCACATTTGGCATGGAATCAACAATGAACAATGCGTCTGCTGCAGGATGTAATATCAATAGAAAGGACGAATCTGACTTGTCGTCAAAGCAGCATCCAAAGGAATAGTCACTTTTGTCTCTTTTCCTGCTCTACCCTATAAGCATTTGGCGAAATTTGCTCCATCTTCTTAAACCAATTCGTGAAGTTCTGCGGTTGCTGAAAACCAAGAACATGTGCTATCTCGTTGACACACATGGAGGTACCCAACAGCAGATTTTTTGCTTTTGAGAGCATCTTTTGCTGGATATGCTTCTGGGGAGAAAGACCTGTCATACCGCGCACAAGGTCGCTGAAATAGTTGACGGACAGGCAGAGCTGGCTGGCGCAATATTGCACGGTGAGAAGTCCATCGGTCTGCGATCTCTTACTCTCATAATAGTCATCGCACAGTTGCTCGAAGCGTGCCAACATGTCATTATTTGCCATCGGTGTAGCCTTAAACTGGCGGTCGTAGGCATGGAGGCAATAGTCGAGCACCAACTTGATGTAGTCGGTGATGATAAGCAAGTCGGGATTAGCTGTTTGCAGTTCCTCGTCTATCTTGCCGAAGATGTCGAGGAGCAACTGTTTCTCACGCTCCGATGGGAAAAGTGCCTCGTTGGTGTTGTATGAGAAGTAGGTGTATTGCGACATCATGCCTTGGAGGGGTGTGCCAGCCCGCTGACTTGCGTGAGATAGTTGGCAGTTTGCCAAAGCATAAGCAGATAAAAGGCGAGATGCGCACGAAAGTATTTGAGCGTTTGCGGCATGAGGAACAGGCCGAGGGCTACATTGATTTTATAACTATCTCGGCGTCGGTGATGTTCTCGATGAAGTACGAACTGAGCATTTAGGACATAGAGAAACAGACCTTGTACAACAACATCCGCAAGAACGACTACCCGACAAGCGAGGACTATCTGGAAGGCTTGACGATTGAGTCGTGTGACTATCGTGAGCTATACGAAAAGTATAAAGACGAGCCGAATGTTGTGTTTATCGTTGACCCTCCATATTTATCGACTGATGTCGGAACTTATAAAATGTACTGGCGTTTGTCTGACTATCTTGATGTATTGAACGTGCTCAAAGGAAAGCCGTTTGTTTATTTCACTTCAGACAAGTCGTCCATCATCGAACTTTGCGAATGGCTCGGAAAGAACAAAACGCTCGGCAATCCGTTTGAAGGTTGTGAGCGTTTTGAGTTCAACGCACATGTGAACTATGATGCTGGCTACAAAGACATGATGCTTGTGAAGCCAAATGCAGCGTGATTTGAACATCATTTGAACGCTGTTTGTTTGTCGTTCAAAAACAATAAAAGCAGCCCGATTTGGACTGCTTTTTTTGTTGCTTTTGAGTGTCGTGTGCGCAAAACTTTTAGTACGTTTCGTTTTTCTCGATTTTTACACGTTTCGTTTTTCAAATCGAGCACATTTCGTTTTGCCGGATTTACATATAACCATGGTCGGCAGCATAGCGCATTTGTAGGCGCAGACTGTCAACCACGGCTATTGTCTCGCGCAATGACTTACGCTGTCTCTTTGGTTTCGCATTTTGGGCGAATGCTGACAGCGTGGCATTCAGCAAGAATATGGTTAATACTATTACATTCCTTATCCACGCACGCTTATGTTGCTGACTATATATATATTCCACATTATAATACATTCTCTTTTTTGACGCTACGAAGTTATAAAGAAAATATTAAACACACAAAAAGTCTAATTATAAATCTACTGCAGAGACTTACAGTTCACCTTTATGGGCGGTTTTATTTTCACAATTACTATCATATTGCCTGTTTTTAAGCGTTTCTTTTACAAAATGATTCATTATTTTCTTCATATAACGCTATCTTCCCGTGCTTTTTTACTAATTTTGCATAGATTTTTATTATTTGTCCGCAAAACAAAATATCAACATATATGGAATTAGCATCAAAGTATGATCCACAAGCAGTGGAATCGAAATGGTATCAGTACTGGCTTGACAACAAACTATTCAGCAGCAAGCCCGACGGACGCAAACCCTACACTATCGTAATACCGCCACCAAACGTGACTGGCGTACTCCACATGGGCCACATGCTCAACAACACCATTCAGGACATTCTCGTGCGCCGCGCACGCATGGAGGGCAAGAACGCTTGTTGGGTGCCGGGCACCGACCACGCCTCAATAGCCACCGAGGCGAAGGTGGTGAACCGACTCGCCGAGCAGGGCATCAAGAAGCGTGACCTCACACGCGAGCAGTTCCTCCAACACGCATGGGACTGGACTAACGAGCACGGAGGCATCATCCTCAAGCAGCTCCGCCGCCTGGGTGCCAGCTGCGATTGGGACCGTACTGCCTTCACTATGGACGAGAAACGCTCAGAGAGTGTATTGAAGGTATTTGTAGACCTCTATAAGAAAGGACTCATCTACCGCGGACTGCGCATGGTCAACTGGGATCCGAAGGCACAGACCGTGCTCTCTACCGAGGAGGTTATCTACCGCGATGAAAAGAGCCATCTGTTCAATCTGCGCTACTATGTGGCTGATACCGATGTGAATCCCGTTGTTCCGACAGGCTGCGAGGGCGAGGTGCTGCATCAGGATGAAAATGGCCGCTACTATGCCGTTGTCGCTACCACACGTCCTGAGACCATCATGGGCGACACCGCCATGTGTATCAACCCGAAAGACCCGAAGAACCAATGGCTGCGCGGCCACAAGGTAATCGTGCCGTTGGTCGGCCGCGTGATTCCTGTTATCGAGGACCGCTACGTAGACATAGAGTTCGGTACGGGTTGCTTGAAGGTAACACCTGCTCACGACGTGAACGACTACGCCCTCGGCAAGACACACAACCTTGAGACCATAGACATATTCAACCCCGACGGCACCATCTCTGAGGCTGCTGGAATGTACGTAGGCATGGATCGCATGGACGTGCGCAAGAAGATTGCCGAGGATTTGAAGGCTGCAGGACTGATGGAGAAAATTGAGGACTACGACAACAAGGTGGGCTACTCTGAGCGCAACCAGGACACTGCCGTAGAGCCGCGTCTCTGCAAGCAGTGGTTTCTCTCGATGAAGCATTTTGCCGACATCGCCTTGCCGCCAGTGTTGGAGGGCAAAATCAAGTTTCACCCGACAAAATACGTAACAACCTACCGCAACTGGCTGGAGAACATTCAGGACTGGTGCATCTCGCGCCAACTTTGGTGGGGGCACCGCATCCCAGCCTATTTCCTTCCGACAGCAGAGGGCGAGGAGGAGAAGTACGTTGTGGCTCTCACAATAGAAGAAGCCGTAGAGGAAGCACGCAAGATAGAGGGCTACGAGAACATCACCGCCGACCAGCTCACTCACGACGAGGACGCTCTCGACACGTGGTTCTCATCATGGCTCTGGCCTATCTCTCTGTTCGACGGCATCAACAACCCTGGCAATGAGGAGATTAAATACTATTATCCGACTTCTGACCTCGTGACTGGCCCAGACATCATCTTCTTCTGGGTGGCTCGCATGATTATGGCTGGCGAGGAGTACATGAAGGATGTGCCATTCCGCAATGTCTACTTCACAGGTATCGTGCGCGACAAGCTCGGCCGCAAGATGTCGAAGTCGCTCGGCAACTCACCCGACCCTATCGGACTCATCGATAAGTACGGTGCCGACGGTGTGCGCATGGGCATGATGCTCTCGGCTCCTGCCGGCAACGACATTCTATTCGATGAGAGCCTGTGCGAACAGGGACGCAACTTCAACAATAAGATTTGGAACGCCTTCCGCCTCATCAAGGGTTGGCAGGTGGCCAACGGTGAGCAGCCTGAGGCAAACGCCATTGCAGTAAAGTGGTTTGAAGCCAAGCTGAAGCAGACCAACGAGGAGGTGAACGACCTCTTCTCGAAATACCGCATCTCGGAAGCTCTGATGGCTGTCTACAAGCTATTCTGGGACGAGTTCTCAAGCTGGTACCTCGAAATGGTAAAGCCGGCCTACGGCCAACCTATCGACACAAAGAGCTACGAGCAGACCCTGAAGTTCTTCGAGACTCTGCTGCTGATGCTCCACCCATTCATGCCGTTCATCACCGAAGAACTGTGGCAACACATCTACGACCGCAAGGAAGGCGAGTCTATCATGCGTGCCGAGCTGAAACTCTATACTCCTTCCACCGATGACAACGCTATCGCCGCCGCCATTGAAAGCGTGAAACAGATTGTGGGTGGCGTACGCACCGTGCGCAACCAGAAGAACATTCCCAACAAAGACGCTCTCGTGCTGCAGGTTGTTGGCAAGAACGACTACGAGGCATACTCTTCAGTAGTGAAGAAGATGGCAAACCTCTCCGATATCAACATTGTAGCTGAGAAAGACCCGACGGCTTCGGCATTTATGGTTGGAACTGATGAGTTCGCCGTGCCTCTGGGCGACATGATTGACGTAGAGGCTGAGATAGCAAAGCAGGAGGCACAACTCAAGCACCTCGAGGGTTTCCTCGCTGGAGTGAAGAAGAAACTCGCCAACGAGAAGTTCGTAGCTCATGCTCCCGAGGCTGTCGTAGCCATGGAGCGAAAGAAGCAGAGCGACTCTGAGGAGAAGATAGCCGCACTGAAAGAGTCGCTTGCGGCTCTGACGCAAAAGGACTGAACAACAGCTATTGCCTAATCAGTTGTTGTATCAGCACATATTGCGAAAACGACACATGGTATAAGACAAATGGAGGCGAGCCATTAAGAATGACTTGCCTCCATTTGTTTTTATATTCTTTTCTCTGTCAGCCATAACGGCCTATTGTGAAATAAGCCTACTTATACATACAACCGTCATCTGTCTACCGTAAGCCCTTTCCACTCATCAGTTCTGAAAGGTACGGCAGGAAGTCCAACACCATTATACAAATTGCACTCTGGGTTGTCACCCCACGCATACCGTACTGCTACAGGGAAGGCTACATCTGGTGAACTCACTTCCACACAATCACCATCAACACGGGCGTTGGCCCAATGAAACTCACGGTCAACACCTGCGACAGCAAATCCTTTCAACGCGCCACCACCTTTGACAACAAGTCCGTTATCGGCATGGCCGAACTTGACACGTATGCTGTTACCTTTAAGAAGATAAGATTCCAATGTCGGGCCATAACAACTTATCTTTTCCCCATAAGCCACATGTCGTGCGAGGAGCGACAACCGCTCACCGACAGAAGCCTTGTCTGTCGGATGGATGTCATCAGCATCGCCTATATCTATTGACACTGTCATACCAGCATTAGGCATACATGCAGCCACCTTAAACTGTGATTCGCGCAGTTCTGCCCACTCAGATTCCATAGGTTGCTGTTGCCGTTTCATATAATTTGCAAGTTGCACTATCAAGAAGCTGAACGGCGATTTCCACTGTTCCCTCCAGTCATTTATCAAGAGCTGAAGTAGTTCACGATATCGGAATGCATGCGGAGTGTTGTTCTCACCCTGATACCATATCACACCTTTGATACCAAAGGGTATCAGCGGTCTAATCATGGCATTATAGAGAACGGTAGGCATGAAAGGATTGCCTACAGGATTTACAGGCAACGCCTGACAGTCCAGCAAGTTAGCCCCCATCTTCATACGCCATTCACCATCAAGGATTATGGAGTCTTTCCCGCATTTCAAATATATGTTCTCTGGTTTTGCCCTAAGGCCCCCTGCCCCACCGATATCAAGCACCCGTACCGTGACGACAGCCTTACCTCTCTTTACAAGTCGGGCAGGCACGGTGTAGTTGCGTATCGTAGGACAATTCTCCAGATGACCAATAGGTGTCCCATTGAAGTATGTGACATCATAGTCGTCTACCGCCCCAAGAACCAACGACAATGGCTTGTTATCCCATCCATCTGGAATATCAACGACCTTGCGGTACCATATCATACCATCAAAATTGCCATATCCTATCTTGTCGATAAGCCCCGGCTGAGACATAACAACCCAATCGCCGTCATCATAGCCAGAAGCAGCCCATGACACATTACCAGCAGCATCGACACTACCCTCGGCTTGTCCTACGGTTTTGAGCCATTCCGTAAGTTCTGACTGATATTTGTTCTCATGTTGCACAGCTGTCAGCGTATCATTCTGTATGTCATCGACAGCCTGTCTAAACTCTGGCATCGTCCTCAAGGCATCAGGGCTAACCCATGACTCGGCAGAAGTTCCACCCCAGCACGACATTATGAGCCCTACCGGCACATTACGACTCATGCTTAGGGCACGTCCGAAGAAGAAACCGGCAGCCGAGAACTTACGTACAGTCTCGGGTGAACAGGTCTGCCAAGCGTCCTTCTGCTGCGGCATGCCATCATCAGGCATACTGCTCACGGCGTTGGCGACATGCATAAGGCGTATGTTGCCATATTGAGAGGAGGATGCTATCACGTCCGCATTGGTTTTCACCATCCATCCCTCCATCGGCATGGCCATATTACTCTGTCCTGCACAAAGCCATACCTCACCTATCATCACGTCACGCAGCACGACAGGCTTTCCGCCATCTGCCATAGTCAGCGTATATGGCCCACCGGCCGACGGCGTACGCACATCTATACGCCATTGCCCATCACCGTCTGCCGTTGTGAGATACGAGCGTCCATCCCACGAAGTAGTGAGCCTCACCGCATGCCGTGGCGATGCATACCCCCAGACAGGTGCATCAGTCTGCTGTTGCAGTACCATGTGGTCAGAGAACATAGGCAGCAATCTCACCTTTGCAGACACAAACTGCCAACACATAAGCGACAATAGAAAAGCAATAATCCGCATATATCTTTGAATGTTAGAAGTTTAAGAACAAGTTGCATGCACCGTAGCGTACAGCCGACAACACTTTGTTTGCTAATTTAAGGAGTACAGAAAGTTTAGGCTGAGAATAAAATGGTTCTATCCGCTATCACCGTAGCTGACTTACTCCACAGCCTTCCAATCGATGAGTCCCTTGCCCTCGCTGTCAAGCTCCACAGCGAGTCCTATAACCTTTCGTTTGTCGGCCTTGAACGGCTCCATATATCCGCACGCCTTTATCTGCTGCTCGGCGGCAGCGAGTCCACCGTTGTTGGATAGTTTCAGCTCCATCACGTAGATGTAGCGCGTGGCGTACACCACCATGTCAATCCTTCCCGTGACGAGCATACGCTCCACCTCAACGCGGAACCCGATAGCATTGAATATGGTGCTGAAGATGAGTCGGTAGCGTTCCTCCATGTCCATTGACGCGAGCTTCTTGTTGCTGTAAGGCACATCGGCCACGAGAGCCTTGAGATTCTTCTTCGCCTCATCGAGATTGTAGTTGCTCATGTAGAGGCGCAGAAAAGCCTGCATTGACTGTATATCGCCGCGCTTGCGCATGGCGAGAGCCGGTAGCACGGTCTCGTACAGTGCCTGACGCACCTCGTGGTTGGGGATGCCAAGGTGGTAGATGCCGTCCTCGTAGCCCTTTATGGTAAGGTAGCCCGACTGATACATAAACAGTTCGGCACCGCCCCCCGTCACATCGGAGGTCTCCAACACATAACTGAGTATGGAGCAGTTGTCGAAGTCCTTGAGCCTAATCTCCATATCATCGACGAATTTCGGCAGCAAGGTTGTGGAGCCTGACGATGCCCAATAGCAGCGCAGACGTTTGTCGGCGAGAGCATTTACAAGGCTGAACGGGTTGTACACGTCCACCATATTATCCATGCAGAAGTGGTAGCCGTCGTAAAAAGCCTTCAGGTTAGCCAACGTCTCATCAGCAGTCCATCCGTTGGCCTCCGCCATCTGTTCTATCTCGGGCATGAAGTTGTCGAGTACCTCCTGCTTTGAGATGCCGCAGATGTCGGCATACTCCGCGTCGAAACTGATGTTGCTCAGGTTGTTGAGCACGGAGAAGAACGATATTTGCGTGAACTTCGTTATGCCCGTGATGAATACGAAACGCTCCATCTCGTCATCAGCCTTGAGTATGGCGAACACTTCACGGTAGACGGCTGTGCATGCCTCGTGTTCGGGTGTATGCCAGGAGTGCTGCAACGGCGAGTCGTACTCGTCTATGAGTATCGCCACCTGCTGCCCGGTCTGCCGATAGGCTGTCCTTACTATGCGATAGAATCGGTCGGCCAGCGAGTCGCCGTCACGTTTTACAATGTCATAGTCCTCCTCATAATCCATGAACACATTGTTAAGATATGAGCGTACTGTAGCTTCCGATGCCCCTCCACGGCTCATGTCGAGCCTGATGACAGGCCGCGCCGTCCACTCATGCTCCAACTCCATTATCTTCAACCCCTCGAACAGGTCGCGCCGTCCCTCGAAGTAAGCCTGCAGCGTGTCCACAAGCACTGACTTGCCGAACCGCCTTGGGCGGCTCAGGTAGTTGTACGTATGGCCGTTGTTGGCCAGTTGCCACACTATGTCGGTCTTGTCGACATACATGAATTTCTCTTCTCTTATTTTCTTGAACGACTATATGCCCACGGGGAGTCTTCTACGGTTGCTGTTCATGTTTGCCATAATGCTTACTCTTTTGTTCACTTTGCAAATCTAATCATTATTTTTCATACTGGCAAATCATTCACTGCCTTTGTCGCTTTTGACAGTGTGGCACAACGAAGTATGGACATACTCCTTAAATTAGAATACCTTGTTTGCTAATTTAAGGAGTACAATCTGCCCGAATAAAAAGTTATCTCACCAATACTTTTAATCTTGTAAAACAAATCATTTCAACTAACAGAACTTGTAAAGTAAAACAGAGAACTGAATAAAAGTAGTAAACCTAATTAGTTAATCGCATCCAATTCTGTCAACTAATTTTAGGAATAGTCACAGCGAGTAATCGTCGGTAGATGTCGAGGTCTTGATCTTTGAAAACATTGAAGATAACATACTTGACATTATTTGTTCCTTTCATAAATGATTTTACTTCGCGTACAGCTATCTTCGCCGCCTGCTGATTTGGAAAACGGAATACGCCTGTAGAAATGCAGCAGAAGGCAATGGATGATAGCCACTTTTCTTCTGCCAACTGCAAGCAACTACGATAGCATGATGCCAGTTGCTCACATTGTTCATCAGTAGGGATTGCATCAGGTATGATCGGGCCTACGGTATGAATCACATAGCGAGCAGGAAGATTGAATCCTGGAGTGATCTTAGCCTGACCTGTCTCCTCAGGATGTCCTTGCTCATTCATCAGTTTATTACATGCGTCACGAAGTTGAATGCCTGCAGCAGAATGTATGGCATTATCGATACAGGCGTGAAGTGGCTGAAAACATCCGAGCATCTGATTGTTGGCTGCATTGACGATGACATCAATTTGTAAGCGGGTGATGTCACCTTGCCAGATGTAGAGCTTAGAGTTTAGAGATGAGAGCTTAGAGTCTTTGACTAAAATATCAACCGAAACCTCTCCCTTCTCTTGCCGTTGCAATTGAAGTTCCTTGTCTTGCAGCTCCAGAAAATCAGGATTCATCGTAATAGGATAGCGCATATTCATCAGTCCTCGCAGGAGCAGTTGCTTACCCTTGAGGTCACCTGGAATGGCATAAGCTTCGCCAATATCCTTCATAAGCATGCGGCACATCTTATCCAGATCGCGCAAACGACTCAAACTGTTTTTCATACAAAACATACTTTATTTCTTCGAGTATCTCTCTCCCACATAACCGTCATTAACGGTATTGTCATTGAGATTTAAATGTTTAAACATAGGTGGTGTAGGCTCAAGATCATAATGATCCATCTCCTCGATTTCCACCTTGAAGTAGGCCATCTTATAAAATGATGTGTAAAGACGTGGAAGTACCGGATTATGTTCGTAAATCCACTTTTGCGTTTCTACATCCACATCGAAATTAGCTTTTCCACTTACTTTTACAAACTCTTTACTTTCGCTTGCCATGATCTCCACGAAAGGATTGTTGTGCAACTGACGGAACACCTCTTTTACAGGAGATGTAGCGAAATAAAGCGTTGTACCCTCCATCTTCATCATCTGGAAGATACGAATTCGTGGACGATCGCCTCGCAAGTAGCGAAAGCAATCTCCACGTGATTGTTCAGAAAGTCTAATGCTCTCTTCATATCCTTTTTTAGTACCTGATGGTGAAACGTTCCTTTTTAGTACCCGATGGTGAAACGCTCCTTGTGGTGAGCAGGCTTCTCCAGCTCGTTGACCATAGCATCAGCATAGTCCTGAACTGAGATGTGGCTGTTGCCCTCGGCATCCACAATCAGATCATCCTTACCAAGACGATAGCTGCCAGTCTTTTTGCCTTCTTGGTCGAATACACCAGCAGGTGAGAAGAACACCCAGTCGATGTCGTTCTCGTTCATCAATGTATTGAGATAGAAGTCGCCAAGCGGACGAACACCACCCATAATCTCTGCAGGGATAGCACCTGAATCAACCACACGAAGATCAGGAGCGCAGAACAAGGTACCAGCACCACCAACGATGAGCAGACGCTTCACACCACTCTTCTTTGCAGCCTCGAGAATCTTTGGATAGTTCTCTGTGATGAGAGTAGCAATCTCAGGATTCAGCCAACCTGGGTTGTAAGCTGAGATGATAGCATCCTTGCCTTCAGCCAACTTAGCGATAGCCTCTACATTGGCTACACTTCTTTAACTGCAGTAACGAGGTCATTCTTAGCAATCTTCTCTACATTGCGAACTACTGCTGTCACCTTGTGACCACGTTCTACCAACTCATTCAATACTGCCGAACCTACAAAACCGGTTGCACCGATCAATAATACATTTGCCATAATTTCTGTATTTTTTAATTGTTTAAAACTTGTGTTAGTCGTAAGGAACTTGTTTCCTTTTGACGCTGCAAAATTACGTCAAGTTTTTCATCCTCACAAGAACGCACCATCTGGTACTATACTTACCAAATAGTAGGAATTGTAGTGAATAGGTACATTAGCAAAATCAACGTTAACTATCATTAACTAAGTCTCTTTTAGTAAGTATGTATACTTTGGTAAGAAATACCTATCTTTGCACCATCAAATACAATTCATGATATGAGAAAAGTAAGCAAAGAAGTAGATGCAAAATACATTGCCTGCCCAATCCGCCAGGTGATTAGCAAGTTTGGTGATAAGTGGTCAATGCTCGTCCTTTACACCATTGGCAAGAGCGAGAACAACGTACTGAGGTTCTCTGAACTTCACGAACACATGCTCGACTGTTCACAGAAGATGCTCTCGCAGACCCTAAAGAATCTTGAGAGCAATAAGCTTATCAGTCGAATGGTTTACCCTGTGGTACCTCCCAAGGTGGAATACAGTCTTACAGAAGTAGGCAAGTCTCTCATTCCTATGCTTGACAGCCTTGTGGCATGGGGCAATGAAAATATGAATGCTATTATTAAGTAATTGGTCTCGATAGTATTCTATACTATTTCTCAATGTCCTATACGAGCATCATTGCAACAGAAAGTATGGTGACAATCTGGATGAATATTCTAAAAGCCTTTTCAGGAAAGAGCTTAACCATGCGGATTCCGAGCAAGGCTCCGATTCCTATTACCGGGAGCATCAGGAGGTTCAGCGAGAAAGAACTCCAGGTGATGTTGTCCCAGGCAAAGATTTGGAAAGGAACCTTCAGCAGATTGACAACGAGAAAGAACCAGGCGTTGATGCCGATGTATTCAGTTCAGCCCAGTTCTGTTTCCTTCGTCTCTTTTGAATCTTCCTGATTACGCCCATATTTCAGAGCTTCTTTCAAAGAGCCAGTTTGGAATCCGATTCTATGATGAGGGATTGTATGATGAACTATTAGAGATGATGAAGGCTTTCGATTCATCCACCCACACCTCACGGCTTATCATTCTGCTCCAGATTCTCGACCGCCTGCATCATTGCAAGAAAACGTAACTCTTGTATTCAACAGCTTATAACAATGCCAACAGACAACCTGAGTTGGAGGAGCCTATCGGCAGAATCTATACCTATTTATATAATAACTTCCGTGAGAAGGTGGTGCTGAAGGATGTTGCCGATTTTGTAGGTCAGAACCCGACTTCGCTTTGCCGCTATTTCAAGAAATCCACCGATAAGAGCATCTTCCAGGTGTTGGCAGAAATCCGTGTCGAATACGCCTGCAAGCTGCTTGCCAATTCAGATCTGACCATCACAGAAGTGGCTTTCTGTTCCGGCTACAATACGCCGACTCTCTTCTTCGAGCAGTTTCAGAAGATCATCCATCTTACTCCTGCTGAATATCGCAGGGAAATTAAAGGGACTGCTAAGTGATGGCTAAAATTGAAAAGATACTCTATGATAATGCAAATATACAGAACTCTGCTATGCGAAAAAAGCTGTAACTTTGCACCGTCAAAAGAATAGTTGAAATTTAAGATTAGTTTAATTAAGTAACTGTTCAAAATTAATTTTATAAATATGAATAATTCACGAATAAGTTCGTACCCACAGACGCCAAGGCCATGTTCGTACAATAGAAAAGCGAGTCCGTAGTCTCGTAATCTATCGGTCTTATCCATTTGCC
>JALFIM010000134.1 GCA_022775985.1 Prevotella sp. | reverse complement strand
TAAGGCTTATTCTCTATTCTATTTCCTCACTACGGCCATGAGCAGGAAGTAGAGCGGTATGGCGGTGGCGAGCCCTGCTATGGCATCTATGGCATAGTGGGCCTGTATGTACACGGTGCTCAGCACGAGCAGCACGTACAGCGGCGCGAGAATCCACACCATGCGGCGCGAGCCGCTGTGCCATGCCAGCAGCATGCACACCGTGGAGACGCTCACGTGGCTGCTGGGAAAGGCCGCCGTGGGACGCTCTCCTGCCGCCTTGGCGCTCTCCACCATCTGGTAGAAGAAGCCGTCGGTGTAGCCCGGCGTGGGCATACAGGCCGTGTGGGTGTTGAAGTAGCCGTGTAGCGCAGGAAACACGCCGCGTGCGGCATCGGCCGTGCCCACGGCCTTGAAGTAGAAGGTGGGCCCTGCCACAGGCACGAATATGAACACCACGTAGTACACGAAGAACGTGGCGAGCACTACAAACGACACACGCTCGAACTCATCATAGCGGCACGCGAAGTAGTACAGCACCACCACGGCTATCATGGGGTAGTAGGAGGCGTAGCCGAGGCTCATGAGCTCGCTCACCACGCGCGACGGCAGGGCGGCGGCGAAGAGCAGGGCGGGCTGGCAGCCGAAGCACTGCTGCTCGAAGGCGGCGAACACATGGTCGAGGTTGTCGAACATCCTGTTTATCTCATACGTGTCGGGGTACCACCAGGCGAGCAGCGCGAGCTGCGTGATGACCCTCGCGGCGCGTGTCACTCGGCACGGTACCAGGCGGTAGGCCGTCCACAGCGCCACCGTGATGGCGCCTATGCGCACGCGTCCCCATATCATGGCCTGGGGGTTGGTGAGCTGCGTGTATGTGAAGAGCACTATCGTGAGGGTGAGCGCCATGTAGCCAAGCACGAGCCACTCTATGGGCAGGAGGCCGCGGCGCGGGGTTTTCTCTATCTTGAATATTGTCTTTAGGAAGTTCATGATGTGTGTGTCCTGCCGTGGCGTGCGGCCGTGGCGGCGGGCTGTCGTTGTGTTTGTATATGTATGTGGAGTGGGGCGTGGCGCGGTGTCGTGCCCTCGCCGTGTGGGCGTGTCAGAGCCAGCCGTTGTCGCGGTACCATGCCACGGTGATGTCTACGCCGCGCTTCAGGTCGAAGTGCGGGTGGTAGCCCAGCTCGTTCATGGCCGGCTCTATGTCGCAGCGCCAGTTGCGCTGGCTCAGTATGTTGTACTTGTCGTTGTTGAGGGCCGTTATCCTGCCCGTGACGTGCGCCCACCTCTCCCCTGCGGCGGTGACGGCGCGGAGCACCCACAGCGGCACCTTCAGGCGCAGCATCCACGGGTTGCCGAGGGCGTGGCGTATGAGGTCGCTGAAGTCGGTGGACGAGTACACGCTGCCATCGGTGAGGAAGTACTTGCGGCGGCTTACCCCGTGGTCGAGCGCGAGGAACACGGCCTGCACCACGTCCTCCACGTACACGAACGTTATGTCCTGCCGGCGGTACCCGGCTGCGAAGTCAATGTGCCGCGCTATGCTCTGCGCCATGAGGAAGTAGTCGCGCTCACGCGGCCCGTACACGCCCGTGGGGCGCAGCACTATGTACGGGAAGTCGGTGCCTATGGAGTCGAGCCACTGCTCTGCCCGCAGCTTGCTCTGCCCGTAGGCGGTGTTGGGGCGCGGCGTGTCGTGCTCGGTGATGTCGGCGTAGGGCTGCTGCTCGTGTATGGCCCCGAACACGCTGAGCGAGCTTATGAACACGAAGCGGCGCAGGGGCATGCACAGCTTCATCAGCGCCGTGGCCAGATGGCGCGTGCCGTCGGTGTTGGTGGTGAAGAAGTCGTCGCGGCACAGGCACTTGGTGGCCCCTGCGGCGTGTACCACGTAGTCGAAATTGTGGCCACGGAGCTGCTCCGTGAGCCGCTCCTCCGACGACAGGTCGAGTTCTATGAAGTGTATGCGTGGGTCGCGGATGTAGCGCCTGGAACTCGTAGGGCGTACTGCCGCCCATGTGTCCATGCCCCGGCGGAGAGCCTCCTCCACCACGAAGCTGCCGATGAATCCACTGGCTCCCGTTACTAATATGCTTGTCATTGAGTGTGTATGTTGTCGTTGTCGTGGCCCTCGGCGGCTGTGGGGCACTGCCGTGCGGTGGCGGTGTGTGCCTGGGGCTGCTTGAGCGGCTCCACGTGTATGTTGATGTAAGTGCTTGGGCCGAACTGCCGGCGCAGCCGCTGCTCCGCCTCCGTGGCGTGGCGGTGCGCCTCGCTGAGTGGCGTGTCGCCCGGCATGCGCACGTGCATGTCTATGGACACGTGGCTGCCCACGCGGCGTGTGCGCAGGTGGTGTATGCTCGTCATGCACGCGTCTTGGTACACTATGTCGCTTATCTGCCTCTCCGTGGCCTTGGGCAGGCTCTCGTCGAGGAGCTCTCCAAGTGCGGGGCGCAGGAGCCGCCATGATGTGTGCATGATGATGAGGCTCACGATGAGCGCGGCTATGGGGTCGAGCACCGTGTACCTGCTGCCGAGCAGCAGTGCGCCGCCTATGCCTATGGCCGTGCCCACCGACGAGAGCGCGTCGCTGCGGTGGTGCCATGCGTTGGCTATGAGGGCCTGTGAGCCCACGCGCCGCCCTGCCGCCGCCGTGAAGCGGTACGTCCACTCCTTGAGCACTATGCTCGCAAGGGCCGCCCACAGGGCTATGGTTCCCGGCATGGGAGGCATGTGTCCGCTCATGGCCTGTGCCACGGCGCGTGCCGCGTCGCAGCATATTATGGCCCCTACTATGAGCAGCGCGATGCCTATGATGGCGGTGGCGAGGGTCTCGTACTTGCCGTGGCCGTACTCGTGGTCGCTGTCCTCGGGCTTGCTGCTTATGCGCACGAACACCACTACTATGATGTCGGTGATGAAGTCGGACAGTGAGTGTACGGCATCGGCTATCATCGCCGCCGACCCTCCCACTATGCCGGCCGTGAGCTTCAGGGCGAGCAGCGCGGCGTTGACTATGCTGCCGCCGAGCGTCACGCGGTATATGGTGCGCTGGCGTGCGCCGTCGGGTGTCGTGTTATGGATTGTGCTTTCTGACATGATGTGCAGTATTTAGGGTAAGCCGTCTGCCGATGGTTTGTCGGGGTGCAAAGTTACGCTTTTTTATTCATAACTAAATGATTAATATTATTTTAATGTCAATAATTAGGCAATTACGGAAATATTCTTATTGCCGATGCTCATTCTGCTGATAAGCAAGTGTTCAGAATTGATTTTATATTAAAGTTTTTTTCTTGTTTCTCTAATTATTGAAATAAAAATAAATTTGATTGTTTACTTATAGAATTGACACGTGCATATATACGAAAGCCACGCCTCCTTGCATGGAGACGTGGCTCTTGATCTGTGCCGCCCGCTGTGGATGAGGCCACGTGGGCAGACGTGTGGGTGTGTGGCGCTATCTCACCACCGTCTTGCGGCCGTCCACGATGTATATGCCCTTGGGCAGTCCGTCGGTGGAGGTGGTGCCGAGCCTTACGGCACGTCCTGTGAGATCGTAGATGGCAGGTGCGTGTACGGTGCGTGCGGCCGTGCCGTCGGTCTCTACGGTGCTGATGTCGGTGGTCTGTCCGCCCTCGTCGGTTATGCGCATGGACAGGCGGCTTGGCGACTGCTGCGCGTTGAGCGGCACGCCCTCGGCGTCGGTCTCCTGTATGTAGGCGCGGAAACCGTAGAGCTTGGTGTCGGCGGTGAGGTGGTACATGTTGCCGCCCGCCACCATGTATGCGCCCTTGGGCGCGGGATGGGCCTCATCGTAGCCGAAGGTGCCGCGGAAGGTGAGGTAGCGGTCGCGTCCGTTGCTTACGGTGTGCTTTATCTCGGGCTTGTCGGCCAGCGGGGTGAGCTGCTTGTACAGGTCGCGTGCCAGGTCGGCGGTCATGGCCTTGTCGTAGATGCGTGCCACGGCCACGGTGGCGCTCACGGCCTGTGAGCCGTCGTAGTTGGCCCCTACGGCCAGCGTGTGGTGCGCTGCCGCCGGCCACTTCATGTCGGCGCTGCCGGCCGTGGCCTCGCCCTTGAGCTCGCCGTCGACGTATATGCTCACCTTACGGGTGGCCTTGTCCCATGCGCCTATGACGTAGTAGTAGTGTCCGGCCTGTGGCCTGACACCACTATTGGCGGTGCATGTGCCAGCCGTCGTGCATACGCTGTACTGCAGTGTGCCGCCGCTTATGGAGAGGCCGAATCCGCCGCCGTCGGCCATGGAGCCCATCAGCATGCCGTCGGCCACTCCCTGACCGGGCTTCACGAGCATGGCCACGGCGTGCGCGGTGGCCATGTCGGCCTGCTGCGCCACGTTGTCGCTGTAGTCGGAGGAATAGTAGGCAGAGGCCGTGCCGCCCCATGTGTTGGCGAGCTGCGCCTCCACGCGTCCGTACTGCTCGTTGAGCTGTGCGGTGATGGCAGTGACCGCGCCGTGCGTGGACACCATCTCGTGCGTCTTGGAGTGGTCGTAGGCGTTGCCGCTGGGGTGTACCATGAGGTCGTAGAGGTCGGCGTGCGGCGTGGGGCCGAGGCGGTTGATGTTGGATAGCTGGTAGAGCGGTCCGCTCACCTTGGTGAGGAGCGAGCTGTTGTTGTTGATGATGAAGCTGTACTCCTGCCCCTCGGCGTACTTGGGTGCGCACGCTCCGCTCATGATGTAGTGCTTGCCGGCCTCCATGTACACCTCGTCATCGGCCACGCGCTGCTTCTTATTGAAGAGTATGCGGTACTCGTAGCTGGGGTCTATGCCCACGAGCTCGCTGATGGTGGCCGACTCTGAGAACGCCTCGTCGAACTGCTTCTGCGTGAGGTCGAAGGGCAGCACTATCGACGTCCACTTGTCGCCGAGCGTGCGCCTGAGGCTTATGTTGGTGTTGAATATGTTGTCGGCGAGGGCCTGTGAGGGCAGCGCGTCCTCGTCGAGCACCGACTCGTAGTTGCCGAGGTAGTACAGGCGGAAGTTGTCGGCGGCCACCCATCCGCTGGTGGTGCCCTTGTTGATGCCTATGACAAGGTCCTCGCCCTCACGTATGTTCACGTACACCTCGTTGAGACAGTTGGTCTCGGTGTAGTTGAACAGCTTGGCTGCGGCCATGCCGTCGGTAGGCATGCCGTTGGCGTCGCTTGTGCAGAAGGTGTGGTCGTACACCTTGGTGCCGCTTATCTCTACGTTGTTGTGGGCGTATGTGATGCTGAAACCGTTGACACTGTTGCGCTGGTACCTCACCCACCCGCTCGAGTTCTTGCCCTCGGGGTTGTACTGGCTGATGTCGCAGCGCGGACGTAGGGTCTCGCGCTGTGCGTTGGCGAAGAGGTAGCAGCTGCCGTCGGTGGCGGTGCCGTCGGCCCCGTCGTAGTAGAAAGCCTGGCACGTGACCCTGTACATGCCCGCTGGCAGACCTGTGATGGTCTGGCTCAGGCGGTTGGTCTCGCCCTTTATCTCGGCGACGTTGAACTGCGAGTAGTAGTTCACTCCCACGTTGCCTCTCGACGGGTCTTTCCATGTCTCTATGGCCGGCAGACCCAAGCCCTTTATGATCGTGCCGTCGTAGGCCACCACGTCCTCGCTCTCGCCTATGTTGTGGAGCTGTCCAGCGGTGTTTTGCCACGCCCAGCTGCTCTCCCACAGGTTGTTGCGGTTGAAGCGCGAGTCGTCGATGAACGCCGTCACCTCTATGTTGCCGTCGCGCAGGTCGAATATCTGCTGGCGGTACTCTTTGAGTGTGATGAGCATCCAGTGAGCGTTGTCGTCGTCCTTACCGTCGGCCACCTCCACGCGCTTGGTGGAGGGGTTGTAGTACAGGTGGTCGTATTCCGTGACATCACCGCGCCGGCTGTTGCGTATGTACACTATGCGGCTGCCCTGGGTCACGGGCGTGATGTACCATCCGCACTGCTTTTTGTACTCGTAATTGTCCTCCGTATTAGGGGTTATCACGGCAGGGAGGTCGCAGAGCACGCGTATGGGTACGGACGTGTCGTTTATGTTGCCCGCCATGCCCAGGCAGAAGCCCTTGGGGTTGTTGATAGACGTGCGCAGATATGCCCGTCCGCTGCCGTCCTCGAAGCTGTATTTCATCTTCATGCCCACGTTGGTTAGTATTGGCTCGGCGTCGTAGCTGCCGCCCACGTTGAGAAATTTCTTCTGCCCCACGTTGTACAGGTAGAAGGTCTTGTCCTGCTCGAAGCTGCCTTCTATTTTCGTGCTCTTAAGGTCGGCGTAGTACGTGCCCTGCCATACTATGTCCTTGGCCTCTGCGCAGATGGCGGCGCATGCCGCGATGATTATTGCTGTGATATGCCGCAGCAGGGTATGTGGTGTGTGTAGTGTGTCCATATTTCTTATCTTTCATTAATGTGAGTATGTAAAATTGTATGTGTCAACTCTACTGTTTCTGTCTGTGCTTGTGTGTCGGTATATGGTCACTACATATCCTCTTCTGCGTAGGTGTCCCAGTCGCACGATGTGTTGGGCTTGGCCAGCTTGGGGCTGTCGGGGGTGCCCTCGATGATGGTGATGTCGCCGTCGCTGCCGCTGCCGTTGGGGTTGAACCGGCTGGGGTCTGCGAGCAGAGTGTTCTCCATTGCTACGATGCTGATGGCTGGGGACAGGTAGTCTCTACCCCCCCGATTCCGCTCATCGCCTGCGCTCTGCGTAGTGCGATGGCCTGTCTGCCTGTGGCGGCAGATAGTGTGGTGGTGTTTCTCTTTCTCATGTCTCTTAAATTTTAAAAAATAGATAATAATTGTGTTGTGTTGATGTTTGTACTTGCGTGTGTTGGCTTGTCGCTCCGTGCTTGTCGGTCGTCGCCTCGTTTCTTCTTGTATGTGCTGTGTGTCTTGCGTGTTGGCCGTGAGGTCTTTATGCTTGTTATTGTAATGGTTCGGCCAGATGCCGGTGTCGGTGTGTTGAGAGGTTGCAAATTTAATAAATATTCTTCAAAAACGTAAAATATTTTTACGCTTTTATTGTGCTTGTTTCATTATTGATGGTTTCGATAGCGTATTGATGCTGTTAATGATGCCGCAGTCGTTCTATCTCCTCAATGCTGAGTCCTGTGGCCTTGGCAATGTCATTGACGGAAATATTCATTTCCAGCAGTTTACGTGCCACGTCTGCGTGTCCCTCGGCTCGTCCCTCGGCGTATTTTCTCTTCTCAGCCGTCTTTATGGCGTTCACGATGTCGCGGTATGCGTTCACGCTGTCCTCGTACAGCTTCAGCTCCGTGGGGTTGAACTTCGAAATCTCGGCCTGTTCGAAGAGGCGTGTGAACACGCGCTCCTGCAGGGCCG
>JALFIM010000127.1 GCA_022775985.1 Prevotella sp. | reverse complement strand
GCTCTATTCGTCAGACAGGTCGGCCACCATCTTACGGTACATGCTGAACACGCGTGTTCGTGATATGTATCCCTCAAGCCTGTTGTCGATGCTTACGATGGGTAGGTAGTTGGTGTTGTTGGTCTCAAACTTCTTCATCACGTCCTCCATCCTGTCATTGATGCTGATTTTGGCTTGTATGGAGGTCATGAGCTGCTTTACAGAGAACTTGTTGTACAGCTCTGTGCGGAACATGATATGCCTTATCTTCGTGATGTCTACCTCGCCGAGAATCACACCATCGGTGTTGAGCACTGGTATGAAACTGGAGTGGCTCTTGCTGATAACGTTGACGAGCTTGCCGAGCGGCATGTCCGGGTCTACGGCTATGTAGTCCTTGTCGATGACACTGTCAAGACTCATGAGCGTAAGCACGGCCTTGTCCGTATGGTGCGTTATCAGTTTGCCCTGTCGTGCGAGTCGCATGGCGTAGATACTGTGGGGTTCGAATATGCTTATTGTCATCACAGAGCAGGTGCTTACTATCATAAGGGGGATGAACAAGTCATAGCCATTGGTGATTTCGGCTATGAGGAAGATGCCCGTAAGTGGCGCATGCATCACTCCTGCCATTACCCCTGCCATGCCAAGGAGCGTGAAGTTCTTCTCTGGAATGTACACACCTATCTGGTTGATGTTCCACAGGCGTGCGAAGAGGAAGCCGCCGAATGCTCCCACAAACAGCGATGGCGCGAAGGTTCCGCCGCATCCTCCGCCTCCGTTGGTGGCCGAAGTGGCCATCACCTTGGTGAGTACCACAAGCGACACGTAGAGTATCAGCAACTTGCCGTGCCCATAGAACAGTGAGTTGTTGAGTATCTCGTTCCAGTCTGTCTCCGTTTTGCCGTTGAGAAGTATGTTTATGGCGCTGTATCCCTCACCGTAAAGCACGGGGAATAGGAATATAAGTGAACTTAGAACCAGTCCGCCGAGTATCAGTTTGCCATAGCGGTGGTCTTTCATACGGGCAAAAACATTCTCACAGGCTGTCATGGAGCGTATGAAGTAGAGGCTGATGAGTCCGCAGCTCACGCCCAGCAGTATGCTCGCAGGGACACGCTCCACTATCCATTCTCCGTCGAGATGGAACGAGAACAGGGAGTCGCTGCCCATGAATATGTATGTGAAGCACGTGGCTGTGGTGCTTGCCACGAGTATAGGCAGCAGCGATGCCATGCTGAGGTCTACCATCAGCACCTCAAGAGTGAATACGAGTCCTGCTATCGGGGCCTTGAATATGCCGGCAATGGCAGCCGCCGCACCGCATCCTACGAGCAGCATCAGCGTCTTGTTGTCCATCTTGAAGAGCTGTCCGAGGTTTGAGCCGATGGCCGACCCAGTAAGCACGATAGGGGCCTCGGCACCCACCGAGCCTCCGAAACCGATGGTTATGGCCGATGCTATGACCGATGTCCAGCAGTTGTGCCCCTTGAGTCGTGAGCGTTTGGAGGATATGGCATACAGGATGCGGGTGATACCGTGTGATATGTTGTCCTTGACCACATACCTCACGAACAGCAATGTGAGGAATATGCCTATCACTGGAAACACGAAATAGAGCCAGTTGAAGGTGTCGTTGCTGAAGTTGGCAGTCAGCAGTCGCTGTATCTCATGTATTATGAAATGCAGAATGAATGCCGCTACCGATGCGAAGAAACCTATAAACAGAGCCAGGATTATGGTCATCTGCCTGTCGGAGATGTGCTCGTTGCGCCACTCCAGCAGTGCGGCCATAAGGCTTTTCCTGTCGTCTATATTGTCAACCGTCCTATACATGTCCCAGTCCTTAATACGTGAAGAGTTGTTCTCAGTGTGCCGTCAGGGCGATGCCCTGACGGAGTGTCATTTGCGTATGATTGTCACTACGCCGTCTTTCGTCAGCTTGATGATGCTGCTCGGGGTGTGCGGCTTGTGCTCCTGCCGCCGTGTCCAGCACGTGTAGTCTACTGCGTCTATTATCTCCTGGCTTATGTCGCAGTAGTTCTGTGCCGCAGGTTCACCGCTGATGTTGGCACTTGTGCTCACGAGTGCCTTCTGAAACCTGAAGCACAGCTCCTTGGAGAAGGCCTCCTGCGTTATGCGCAGTGCTATGCTGCCGTCATCGGCGATGAGGTTTGGCGCAAGGTTTACGGCATCGTCGAGTATTACAGTAGTAGGTTTCGTGGCAAGCTCGAATATGTCCCATGCTACGTTAGGCACGTTTCTGACGTAGCGTTGCAGCCTCGCGTCAGAGTCTACGAGGCAGATAAGGGCCTTGGAGTCGTCGCGGTGCTTTATGTCGTAGACCCTCTTCACGGCCTCGGGGTTGGTGGCATCGCATCCGATGCCCCATACAGTATCGGTGGGGTATAGTATCACGCCACCTTTGCGCAGCACTTCCACTGCATTCTTTATATCTTCTTGCTGAGTCATTATATATTGATGTTGCTTACTGTTTGTCGTGTTTTGTATCACTGCCATCGGCTGTCACTACGCTGAAGTCCTCAATATCCTTGTTGCCATTGAGGAAGTCCTTTGCCCCCATGCGCTTTTTCCCTGCGAGCTGAAGCTCCACAATCTCCAGCCAATTGTCGCCGGCTGATATGTAGAGGTGCCCGTGCTCGGTCTTGATGCGGCCCGCGCCATCAGCGTGAAGGTCAGTCTTTGCAGTCTTGAACAGCTTGAGCACTGCGGCACGGCCGCCGTCCTTCGCTATCTCGCACCACGCTCCAGGGTACGGACTGAGCCCGCGTATGAAGTCGTACACGCGTTTCGCGCTCATAGTAAAGTCTATACGGCAAGTGTCCTTGAATATCTTTGGTGCGGAGTGGAGCACGGACGGTTCCTCCTGCGGCACTGACTCCACCGCGCCATCGTTGACTATGACGGCATCCACCGTCTCTATGCAGATGTCAGCACCAAGCCTCATAAGACCGTCATATACATATTCTACATCGGCATCGTCGGGGATGTCCATCTTCTTCTGCATGATAATGCGGCCTGTATCAATGTCGTGGTCGAGAAAAAACGTGGTGACTCCTGTCGTGGTCTCGCCGTTGATGACGGCCCAGTTGATAGGGGCTGCCCCACGGTATTGCGGAAGCAGGGCGGCATGCACGTTGAACGTGCCGAAGCGCGGCATGGCCCATACGGCCTCAGGCAGCATCCTGAATGCCACCACCACTTGCAGATCGGCCTTGTATGAGCGGAGCTCCTCGATGAAAGCAGGGTCTTTCATCTTCACCGGCTGCAATACCGGTATAGACTTAGACAGCGCGTATTGCTTCACGGCGGATGCTTGCAGCACCGAACCGTGTCTGCCGACGGGCTTGTCGGGCTGTGTGACAACGGCCACTACATTGTAGCCGCCGTCTACAAGCCGCCTGAGCGACTCTACGGCAAACTCGGGCGTGCCCATGAAAACTATTCTGAGATTGCTCTTTTCCATTACTCTTAGTCGTGATTTTGGCGCAGGGCCACGGCCGTAGTGACAAGTCTGCGTGCATGTCATGCCGTGGTGCTGCGCCTTATGGTTGTACTGTTGGCGTGCGCCTTATTTCAGTTCGGTCTTGAAGAACGTGGCTATCTGGCGCAGAAGGTGGTTGCGCGTGTTGCCGCCGTATATGCTGTGGTTCCTGTTGGTGTAGTATATCTCACGGAAGTCCTTGTCGGCCTGTACGAGAGCCTCAGCATACTCAAAGGTGTTCTGCGGGTGTACGTTGTCATCGGCAGTGCCATGGCATATCAGCAGAGCACCGTGTAGCTTCGGCGCACGTACTATGGGGTTGACGGCATATCCGTCGGGATTCTCCTTCGGAGTGCGCATGTAGCGCTCCGTGTACACCGTGTCGTAGTACTTCCAGCTCGTGGGCGGCGCCACGGCTACGCCGGCCTTGAACACCGGGCGGCCCTCGCTCATGCTCATGAGCGTGTTGAAGCCGCCGTAGCTCCATCCCCAGATACCTATGTTGCTCTTGTCTACGTATGGCAGACCGCCAAGGTACAGGGCCGTCTCCACCTGGTCTTTAGACTCAAGGTCGCCTATCTTGAGATACGTGCATTTCTCGAAGTCGGAGCCACGGCCGCCAGTGCCGCGTCCGTCTACGCACACTACGATGAATCCCTGCTGCGCGAAGTAGTAGTCCATGGCACCGCCTTGCCCCATCATGCCGGCATTCCAGCTGTTGACAACCTGCTGTGAGCCAGGCCCGCTGTACTGGAACATGATGACGGGGTATTTCTTTGACGGGTTGAAGCCGCGTGGCTTTATCATCCATCCGTCGAGTGTCACGCCCTCAGACGTGGTGAACGAGAACGTCTCCTTGGGAGTCCATCCATACTGCTCGGTCAGAGCCTTGAGCTTCTTGTTGTCCTCTGGAGTGGAGAGCACCTTTCCAGAGGCATCGCGAACGGTGAACACGTATGGCGTGTTGTAGTCGCTCCATGTGTTGAGGAAGTAGCTGAAGTCGCCCGCGAATACCGCGGAGTTCCATCCCTCCTGATTGGTTAGCCTTACGGTCTTGCCGTTCTTGTGCGCCACGTACACCTGACGGTCGTGCGCATTGAGCGCGGCGGCCTGGTAGTACACGTCGCCCGTGGCCTCGTCATAGCCGTAGGTGGCCGTGATGTCGTATTTGCCGTCGCCTATGGTGCGCAGCAACTGACCGTTCATATTATATAGGTACAGGTTCATGTAGCCGTTTCTGTCGCTTGGCAGCAGTATGGTGCTCTTGCCTACCTGTATGCCGCTGAGTACCTCCTCCTTTATATACTTGTCGGCCTTGTCCTTGATGAGCAGCGTAGACACGGTGGAACGTGGGTTCACACCGAATATGTTGAGCTCGTCCTGATGGCGGTTGAGCGTGTAGACGAGCACGCGCGACGCGTCGGCCGTGGCCTTGATGCGCGGTATGTAGCCGTCGGCATCGAGCGGTACCTCCAACTGGCGGGCCTTGTGGCTCTTGATGTCGTAGCTCCATACGCTCACCTTGGAGTTGTCCTGTCCTGCCTTCGGGTACTTGTATGAGTAGAGTCCGGGATAGTCGGCATACTCAGGCTTCTCTGGTTTCTGCCCCTGAAACATCTGCAACGAGTATGTCCGCACTGCCGACTCGTCATACCGCACCCAGCATATCATCGAACCGTCGGCGGTGAAGGTCAGTGCCTTGTTGTAGCTGAACTCCTCCTCGTACACCCAGTCGGGTATTCCGTTTATCACCTTGTTGAATTCACCATCCTTTGTCACCTGGCTCTCGGCGTTGTCGTACAGCAGTTTCACGAGAAAAATGTTGTTATCGCGCACGAATGCTATCTGCATGCCGTCGGGCGACCACGTAGGCACCTGCTGTGCTCCGCCCTCCGACAGCGGCTGGAGCTTCTTGCTTGCTATCGTGTAGATGTAGTATTGCGCACGGAACGAGCGGCGGTATATGCTCTCCGTCTTTGTCTGAATGAGCATCTTGGTGCCGTCGGGTGAGAAAATGTAGCCGTCAAACGAGTCTATCTTGCTTCCCATGGTGCTCGACACGTCGAAGAGCACCCTCGTCTGCTTGCCCGTCTTGAAAGAGTATTCCACTATCTGCTTGCCGTCGTCGCTGATGCGGGCGTACAGCGACGTGCCCTCTATGGGGTGTACTCCGCTCACGTACTGCGCGGCAAACTTGCCGTTGGTGATGTCCTTGATAGTAATCTCGTTGTCTGCTGACATAGCCAATGTTGTCATAAACAGAGTTAATAAAACGAATAACTTTCTCATTAAATAATAATTTTGTGAAATATCGGTATGCAAAGATACGTTTTTTTCTGTACTTTTGTAGAAAGTAATGGGCCAAAATTTGCTATGCACGCATAAATAAGGCCGCAAGGAAGTCTGTGCCGCAGCCTGTGGCGGCATCGGTCACGTGCGGCACTGGCCTTGATTGCTGTGGATTCGTGCTTTTACGGAGACTCGTCTCATATAAGCGTCTTTATTTCAGAATATGCAAGTTAGTACAGATACTTTTGGCGGCAAGCCCTATAATGACTACGGTAGCTGGATAAGGCACCGCTTCCCTTACCGCGTTCAGAAAATATCAGTGGACGCAGGTTTCTCGTGTCCCAACCGCGACGGGCGCGTGTCGGTGGGCGGATGCAGCTTCTGCGACAACCGCACGTTCAGTCCGGCCTACTGCGGACGCGGCAAGTCGATAGCCGCCCAGATAAAGGAAGGTAAAGAGTTTTTCAGCCGAAAATACCCCGACATGAAGTATGTGGCGTATTTTCAGGCTTTCACAAACACTTATGCTCCACTCAACACGTTGCGCAGACGCTATGAGGAGGCACTGTCGCAGGACGGTGTGGTGGGCCTCGTCATAGGCACGCGGCCCGATGCTGTGGATGACGAGGTGCTCGACTACCTCGCTGCTCTGAGCCGTCAGACATTTCTCGTGGTGGAGTATGGCGTGGAGACTGCCAATGATGCGACTCTCATGCGCATCAACCGCGGCCACGACTTCGGGTGCAGCCGCAGGGCCATAGCCGCCACGCACTCACGTGGGATAACCACAGGGGCGCACGTGATAATAGGGCTTCCCGGTGAGGATGAGGCCGAGACCATGCGCCAGGCTGCCGTCATCGGGCAGCTCGACATAGACATACTGAAGATGCACCAGATGCAGGTGGTGCGCGGCACGAGGCTTGCCGACGAATATACCGCAAGCCACTTCCGCCTCTACACCCCCGATGAGTACATAGCCCTCGTCTCGGCCTATGTGGAGATGCTGCGCCCCGACATCGTGCTGGAGCGTTTCGTGAGTCAGTGCCCAGCCCACATGCTCGTGGCACCGAGGTGGAACCTGAAGAATCATGAGTTCACCGACAGGCTCGTCGGATATATGAAGGCGCGTGGCATGTACCAAGGCCGCCTGTGGACTGCTACTGATACAGCTTCGAGGTGAGCAACTGGCTCACCTTCACCGATGCGTGGCTGCGCATGTATCTGTCGGCCTCTGCGGCGTACTTCGCCTTGAACACCTGCCGCCCCATGGCCTTGTTCACCACCCACATTATCTTGCCCATGTGCGCGTCGCGCTCTGCCTGCGTGCTGCTCTCGTAGTCTTTGAGCGGATAGTGGCTCAGTATGTAGAAGCACAGCGCGTCGGGCACGATGTAGGCACGCGTCATCATGCGCCGCTGCGAGGGCGTGTAGTACTTGCGGTAGAGCGGATAGTCGGCCCCGAGGTACTTGTCGAGCGATATGCCTATGGCGTTGTCGCCTATTACGATGCTCTGGTCGAGGGCTCCTATCTGTGTGTATATGGTAGGCATCTTGAGGTCTGGCAGCATGGATGCGAGCCGCATGAACGCCGACTTGAACTGCGCGTTGATGTCGTCTATGCAGGAGTATTGCAGTTCCACGTCGGCAATGAGCGACTGCAGTATAGTGTCTTGATAGAAGTTGAGGAACTTGCTGTTTATCTCCGGGTCGTTCACCTCACCGAGTTTCAGCACGTCCTCCACGAGGGTGCGCGTCTCCATCGGGTAGTCTATGTTCATCTGCTGGAGCGCAGAGAAGTCGCCCGTCGTGAGGTATCTGCTCTGCAGCCGGTCATAGCGCTGCACACCTACGGACTGCTCCTCGCCGTTGGTGTCCTCGTTGGGCTTTATCCTTATCTCGCATGAGACGAGAATGGTGGCTATTGCTAATATTATATAGTAGAAGTTTCTCACAAATCTGCCTGAATAGTTATTGAAAAACATCAAATTACAGCTCATCGGCATGTGGCGTTGTAGGCCATAGTGTTTTTGCATGTAATTTCAAACGCAAAAATACTAATATTTCTTTATAAAACAAAATTTTAAAACAAAAAAGTTTAAATAATGTCAATGCTTACAGTCTAAAGTTTATTTTTTATAAAAATTACTGCGCTTTTGCTTGGCCGTAACCGCAGTTTTGTCGGCAGCATGGCATTCAGTATTGCAGTGCCTGATACCGCTGTCGGGGCACAGTCGGTGGTTGTCGTGAGCTGGGTTTAATCCGAACGCTTTGCGAAACGGCCCATTCCGCGCCGTGATTCGGCCCATTTTGCATTGCGAAACGGGCCGTTTCGTAGCCTGATTCGGGCCGTTTTGCAATGCGCTGTAAATTAGTGTGTTATAGCGGTCAGCGCGTTTGGCGTATTGATGCGGACGTGTGAGGAGGGCTTACGGGCTTGTAAGGCGTTTCTGGATGTCGTGTACTTGTCGGTATAAATGATTGTAGAAGTCAAAAGGTGTGACAAGATGACGATTCAGTATTCACCATACAGCGCAATGCTGTATGTCTGTGTCTCTGATGGTCTGATGGCGGATTTGCGATGTCGTGTGCTAAATCGAAATATTTTTTACTAAATTGTTTTTGATTATAAAAACGTGAAAACGGCTAAAATGTCACAGCCCCGATCTCCTCGCACTTCCTGTCAAACTCCATGTTCACCCTCTGCATCCAGTCGGGCAGTTTCTTTAGAGCCTGGTACACCAGTGGGTCGGGCATCTCGCGGTAGTAGGCGTAGGCCATGGGGCCGGCTATGGCAGCGAGAGTGTCTGCGTCGCCGCCGAGGGAGATGGCGAGGCGTAGACAGTCTATGTAGTCGTGCGAGGCCATGAGGCAGATGATGGCAGGGCCTACTGTGCCTGGACTGGTAGAATTGAACGTGAAGGAGTCGTGAATGTCATCGTAAGTCTTGCCGCTCCAATAGGAGCAGTATTTGTCGAGCACATGGGTGCATACATACTCCCTGTCCTTGCCGTTCTTCAGATAGAATATAGCGAGTGCTGTGGCCACGGCACCTTTTATGCCCTCTGGGTGCGAATGTGTGGGTGCGGCCGTCTGCGTGGCAAGGTCTATGCACTCATCCTCGGTGCGTGCCAGCCACCCCGCCGGGCTGCACCGCATGGCAGAACCGTTGCCCATGCTGTCGTATGGCAGATGGTCGTGCGACTGCATCCATTCCTTGAAACGGTGTCCGTAGCCCGCATGAGGGTGCTGGTTGGCGCACATCCACAGGTTGTCTGCCATGTCCTTGCCATGGAGGAAAGCCTCGGCACAAGCAAATGTGAGCACGGTGTCATCGGAGAAATGTGCCCGTGACGAGAACATCTTCACTGCATCATAGTCTTTAGTCCGTCTTGAGCGGCCCTCGTAGGCACTGCCGGCGATGTCGCCAACGGCAGCACTCATCAGTAGATTTTTCATCATATATTTTGTCTTTTAAATGTATCGCATAATAGGTCGTGGTGGCAGAATGATAAGTACATCCTGTATTTCGTGCTTAACTTGCGTAATATTTACGCCACAAAAGTATGTACTATATTCCAGTCCACCAAATATTCTTGGGCATTTTTTTTGCCGTAGATACATAATTTGTCTGTTCTGTATGCTTAATGTGCATGCAACAGGTGCATGCTCACAAAGAGTTGTAAATAAGAGCCAAACATGCTGATAAGTCAATTTTTATTAGTAACTTTGCAGCCGCAGAACGCATGCCTGTGCCATCATGGCGCGACGCTTGCCGCAGAAATCACGTGTGTTGAAGGCGCAAGCGGTGGGCGCGGCGATGCCTGTTCTTCTGCCGTGCGGCAGATGGTGGCATGCGGCCGACGACAAACGACACAACATATTACACATATTTTAAATATATCCACTGAGATAAGATGATTACAGTCACAAATTTAGCCATCCAGTTTGGCAAACGAGTTCTTTATAAAGATGTAAACATCAAGTTCACCCCCGGCAACATTTACGGAATAATCGGTGCCAACGGCGCTGGCAAGTCCACGCTCCTCCGTGCCATCAGCGGCGACCTTGAGCCCAACAAAGGCAGCGTGGAGCTCGGCCCGGGTGAGCGGCTCTCGGTGCTGGAACAGGACCACTTCAAGTACGATGCTTACAGCGTGCTCGACACGGTGCTCATGGGCCATGCCCCGCTGTGGGAGAACATGAAGGAGCGCGAGGCCCTCTATGCCAAGCCTGAGATGACGGAGGCCGACGGCAACCGTGCCGCAGAGCTTGAGGAGAAGTTTGCTGAGATGGATGGATGGGAGGCAGAGAGCAATGCCGCGCAGATGCTCTCCAACCTCGGCATAAAGGAGGACTTGCACTACAAGCAGATGTCGGAGCTGTCAAACACCGAGAAGGTGCGCGTGATGCTTGCCAAGGCACTGTTTGGCGACCCTGACAACCTGCTCCTCGATGAGCCTACCAACGACCTCGACCTCGATACCGTGCAGTGGCTTGAGGAGTATCTCAGCAACGTGGAGCACACCGTGCTGGTGGTCAGCCACGACCGCCACTTCCTCGACTCGGTGAGCACGCAGACCGTGGATATAGACTTCGGCAAGGTGACGGTGTTTGCCGGCAACTACTCTTTCTGGTACGAGAGCTCGCAGCTCGCGCTGCGTCAGGCCCAGAACCAGCGCCAGAAGGCAGAGGAGAAGCGCAAGGAGCTTGAGGAGTTCATACGCCGATTCTCGGCAAACGTGGCCAAGAGCAAGCAGACCACAAGCCGCAAGAAGATGCTTGAGAAACTCAACGTGGAGGAGATACGTCCCTCAAGCCGCAAGTACCCCGGCATCATATTCTCCATGGAGCGCGAGCCCGGCAACCAGATACTGGAGGTGGAGGGCCTCAAGGCGGTGGATGCCGACGGCACGGTGCTCTTCGACAACGTGAGCTTCAATGTGGAGAAGGGTCAGAAGGTGGTGTTCCTCAGCCACAACCCGAAGGCCATGACGGCCCTGTTTGAGATTATCAACGGCAATCGCGAGCCCGATGCCGGCACATATAAGTGGGGCGTGACCATCACCACGGCATACCTTCCGCTCGACAACACCAAGTTCTTCGAGAGCGACAAGGACCTCGTGGAGTGGCTCAGCCAGTATGGCCCGGGCAACGAGGTGGCCATGAAGGGCTATCTCGGACGCATGCTCTTCTCTGGCGAGGATGTGCAGAAGAAGGTCAACGTGCTGTCGGGTGGTGAGAAGATGCGCTGTATGATAGCACGCATGCAGCTCAAGAACGCCAACTGCCTCATACTCGACACCCCGACAAACCACCTCGACCTCGAGAGCATACAGGCTTTCAACAACAACCTTGTGGCCTTCAAGGGCAACATACTGTTCGCGAGTCACGACCACGAGTTCATACAGACCGTGGCCAACCGTATCATAGAGCTTACACCCAAGGGCACCATCGACAAGCTCATGGACTACGACGACTACATCTACGACGCACAGATAAAGGAGCAGAAGGAGAAGATGTACAGCTGACACAGGCAGGAGGACACATTGTCACTTATCACATAGTGTAGTGACAATGTGTACGTACATGCCGTGCAGGGCATGCTTTTTGGCAAGGTTTTTGCCATAGCATGTAGGAACAAAACTTTATAGAACTACTATGAGTGAGAATAAAAAAGAGAATATAGACACAGAGAGCAAGCATGTGGCTCCCGACTGTGAGTGCAATGACCAGGACTGTGCATGCGACAACAGCGAGTGCAAGGCCGACGGCGCGGAAGAGAAGTCGGCAGAGCAGCTGCTGGAGGAGAAACTGGAGAAGGCAGAGAAGGAACTGGCCGATATGAAAGACCAGTATCTGCGCAAGGCAGCCGAATTTGAGAACTACCGCAAGCGCACCCTCAAGGAGAAGGGCGAACTGGCCACATACGGTGCCGAGAATGCCGTCAAGGCCATACTGCCCGTGCTTGACGACTTCGAGCGTGCCATGGCCGACAAGTCAGACGACGTGAAGTCGGTGAGGGATGGCATGCAGCTCATCTTCAATAAGTTCGTCAAGGCACTCAAGGGCCTCGGCGTAGAGAAGATAGACACTGCCGACAAGGACTTCGACGTAGACTTCCATGAGGCCATAGCTATGGTTCCCGGCATGGGCGATGACAAGAAGGGCAAGGTCATCGACTGCGTGCAGACAGGCTATAAGCTCAACGACAAAGTGATACGGCACGCCAAGGTGGCCGTAGGACAATAACCGCACTATCACACATGGCAAAGAGAGATTACTATGAGGTCTTGGGAGTGAGCAAGACCGCATCTGATGATGAGATAAAGAAAGCATACCGCAGGATAGCCATCAAGAACCATCCCGACCGCAACCCTGGCGACAAGGCTGCTGAGGAACGGTTCAAGGAAGCCGCTGAGGCTTACGATGTGCTGCACGACCCGCAGAAGCGTCAGCAGTACGACCAGTTCGGCTTCGACGGCCCGAGCGGCGGCTTCGGAGGTTTCGGCGGTGCTGGCGGATTCTCCACTGACGACATATTCTCCATGTTCGGCGACATCTTCGGCGGACATGGCGGTTTCGGAGGCTTCGGCGGCGGACAGCGTCAGGCACCGAGGTACAAGGGCGTAGACCTTAGGATAAAGGTGTCACTGTCGCTCAAGGAGATAGCTACGGGCACCACCAAGAAGTTCAAGGTGACGAAAGATGTGACCTGTCCCGACTGTCACGGTTCGGGAGCCGCAGCAGGCAGTGCGCCGGAGACGTGTCCGCAGTGCCACGGCTCAGGCGTTACCATGAAGACCATACGCACTATGCTCGGCATGATGCAGACGCAGACCGAGTGCCCGCAGTGTCATGGCGAGGGCTCCATCATCAAGAACAAGTGCCACAAGTGCGGCGGCTCTGGCGTGGTGAAAGGCGAGGAGGTCATAGAGGTGAACATACCTGCCGGCGTGGCTGAGGGCATGGTGGTGAACGTTCCCGGCAAGGGCAACGCTGCGCCGCACAATGGCATCAACGGCAATATACAGGTATATATAGAGGAGGAACCCAACGACACCTTCGTGCGCGACGGCAACGACATCATATACAACCTGTTGCTCGACATTCCTACTGCCGTGCTCGGCGGTACGGTGGAGATACCCACCATCGACGGCACCAAGGTGAAGATAAAGATAGAGCCCGGCACGCAGCCCGGCAAGTCGCTGCGGCTTAGGGGCAAGGGTCTCCCGTCGGTGCAGGGCTACGGCTCTGGCAATGGCGACTTGGTAGTGAACATCAGCGTGTTCATACCCAAGACGCTGACGAGAGAGGAGCACAAGGCCATTGAGAGTCTGCGCGACAGCGAAAACTTCAAGGGCGACAAGGACACCAAGCAGTCTATCTTCGAGAAGTTCAAAAACTACTTCAGCTGATGCCGCATGCCATTATAGTGACATAGGCAGCCATACATACATATCCGACAATGACGCGACGTGCCGTTGTCGGATATTTGCGTATAGGGGCATGCCCCTCGTGTCTCACACCATATACTGAATATATACATATACCAACGACTATGAATTACAACGAAACCGTAAACTACCTGTTCTCCTCCACGCCCGTATTCGAGCATGTGGGGGCGAGTGCATACAAGGAAGGGCTCACCAATACCATACTGCTCGACCGTCACTTCGGTGAGCCTCACCGCAAGTTCAAGTCCATACACATAGCCGGCACCAACGGCAAGGGCTCGTGCTCGCACACCATAGCGGCCATACTGCAACGGCAGGGCTACAAGGTGGGGCTCTATACATCGCCGCACCTCGTGGACTTCAGGGAGCGCATAAGGGTAGACGGCAAGTGCATAAGCGAGCAGTACGTCATAGACTTCGTGGAGAACGAGCGCACGTTCTTCGAGCCGTTGCATCCGTCTTTCTTTGAGCTCACCACCGCGTTGGCGTTCAAGTACTTCGCGGAGCAGGGCGTAGACTACGCCGTAGTGGAGGTGGGACTTGGCGGACGGCTCGACTGCACCAACATCATAACCCCCGTGCTGTCGGTGATAACCAATATAAGTCTTGACCACACGCAGTTTCTCGGCGATACGAGGGCGAAGATTGCCGGCGAGAAGGCGGGCATCATAAAGCCGGGCGTGCCAGTGGTGATAGGGGAGTGCGATGATGAGACACGCCCCGTATTCGCCGCCAAGGCCGCGCGTGAGCATGCTCCGGTGGCGTATGCCGGCGACACGCCTGAGCTGACGGCGGCGGAGCATGTGCCGTGTGGAGGATTTGACTACGACACCATGACTTTCGGACATCTGCATGGAGAGTTGTCGGGCGACTACCAGACAAAGAACACCAACACCATACTGTGGGCTGTCAGAGTACTGAGGTCGCTTGGTGTGGAGGTGTCTGACGACAGCGTGAGGGCCGCCTTCGGCAGTGTGTGCGCTACGACGGGCCTTATGGGGCGTTGGCAGAAGATAGCCGACAGGCCGCTGGTCGTCTGCGATACGGGGCACAACCCAGGCGGATGGCGGTATCTGAGCTGTCAGATAGCGGCCCAGAAGTGTGCCACGCTGCGCATGGTGTTCGGCATGGTGAACGACAAGGATGTGAACACGGTGATAGAGATGCTGCCGCGCCATGCGCGGTTCTACTTCACACAGGCATCGTGCAAACGTGCCATACCGGCTGCAGAGATTAAGGCTATGGCAGCAAGGCATGGGCTCGACGGCGAGTGCTTCACGCATGTGGGTGAGGCTTATGCTAAGGCCATGGCCGACAGCACGGCCGACGACTTCATATTCGTGGGCGGAAGCAGTTATGTGGTGGCCGACCTGCTTACGGCCCTGAGCTATGGCAAGGCTCTTTAGCCGATGACGTATGCCGCGTGGTGGGCTGCTGGCGGGGCACATGGCGAAGAGTGGCATGGAGGCGTCTTTTTATGAGTGCCGTGCTACAATAATAAGGCTTTTCCGACGTTATATCATATATGAAAAGAAAAAACTGCGTATTGTATATATTGCTGCTGTTGGGTTTCGCCGTATTGTCGGGCTGTGACGATGACTCGTTCAGCACGTCACAGGCCAACATGCTCACGTTCACTGCCGATACGGTGAGCCTCGACACGATGTTCTCCACCGTGCCGTCGTCTACACGCTCGTTCTGGGTGTACAACAAGTCGGGCGATGGGATAAGATGTACGTCGGTGAGGCTGGAGCGTGGCAACCAGTCTGGGTTCCGTGTCAATGTGGACGGACAGTATCTCGGGCAGAGCGAGGGCTACAACGTCGGCGGCATAGAGGTGCGCAATAAGGACAGCATACGGGTGTTCGTGGAGATAACCATGCCGCGCAACAACCGTGACAAGCCCGTGGAGGTGCTTGACAACCTCGTATTCACGCTTGAGAGCGGACGACAGCAGAAGGTATGTCTCAAGGCTTCGTCGTGGGATGCCGACATACTGCGCCAGTGCAAGATAACCGACGACTACACCATAGATGCCACGGAGAGGCCGCTGGTGGTATATGGTGGCATAGAGGTGGCGGCAGGAGCCACGCTCACCATTAAGCCGGGCTCCACGATATATTTCCACAGCGGCGGCGGTCTGGACGTACACGGAAGGCTCGTGTGTGAGGGTACTGCCGGGAAAGGCATCACGCTGCGCGGCGACAGGCTCGACCGTATGTTCGACTATCTGCCGTATGACAGGGTGAGCGGACAGTGGGATGGCGTGAGGTTCTATGAGGAGTCGTACGACAACGTGGTGGCATATACCGACATACACAGCACGTTTGATGGCGTGCGAGTGGACTCGTCTGACGTGGACAGGCAGACGCTGACGCTCCAGAACTCCATAATACACAACTGCCAGGGGTATGGCCTCGTCATGGAGGCTTCGAAGGTGTCGGTGGAGAACTGCCAGATAACCAACACGCTTAACGACTGTGTGTATGCTGACGGCGGCGACGTGAGCATCAACAGCTCCACGCTGGCGCAGTTTTATCCGTTCGACGCGAAACGCGGCTATGCCATACGTTTCTCGGCCGTGAAGAATCCGTTGGTACGTCTGCAGTGTCTCAACTCCATCATCACGGGCTATGCCGACGATGTGCTGCAGAGAGACTATGACAAGGACGGCACCAATGCCGAGTCGTACTTCTTCGGCCACTGCGTGATACGCACGCCTGAGGTAGGTGAGGAGTATGCCGACAAGTTCGTGTCGGTAGTGTTCGAGGACGTGGAGGACACCACACGTTTCGGTATGAAGCACTTCGCGCTCGTAGATGGCGATGAGCAGAGGTACGACTTCAGACTTACAGAGAAGTCTGCTGCCATAGGTGTCGCCGACCCTGAGACTGCCACATCATCTGACAGGGACGGCAAGAGGCGCAAGGAGAAGCCCGATGCCGGGGCCTACGAGTTCACTGACGACGACAACGACAATCAAAAATAACCAACAAACCTATAAAAACCTATTTGGCATGAAGGATATAGAAATAAAGATAAACATCAGGCACTGTCAGCTCGATGAGCTCGACGCTGCCGACCGTGAGCTTGTGGAGTGTGCGATAGAGGCCACTGAAAACGCGTATGCGGAGTACAGTCATTTCTTCGTGGGAGCAGCGGCACGGCTTGCCGACGGCACCATCGTGAAGGGTGCCAATCAGGAGAATGCGGCGTTTCCGTCGGGTCTGTGTGCAGAGCGCACGGCCATATTCGCGGCACAGGCCAACTATCCCGACCAGCCAGTCACGTGTATAGCCATAGCCGCACGCAATGACTGCGGATTGCTCAGTGAGCCTGTGTCGCCGTGCGGTGCTTGCCGCCAGGTGATGACAGGCATAGAGAGCAGATACGGAAAGGACATGCGGGTGCTGCTCTACGGGCAGAACGGCGTGTACTGTGTGGCATCAGCCAAGGATCTCATGCCGCTGTCGTTTGTGGATGACAGCATGAAGTAAAGTCGCGGGCAATACTTAAAATGTCAAAACAGGCTCATGTTTTTGACACGTAGGTACATATCTTCGGACATTTTTTCGTAATTTTGCAGATGATTAGGCCAAACTGGCAGTCATCGGCACATGCCGTATGGGGATATGTCGGCACACTATGGCCGTGAACAAGTGAAAGATCAGAAAATAAAAATATTTTATGAGCAAACAAGTAGAGAAAATAAAGGAGCTTATCGCCAAGCGTGATAAAGCTCGTCTCGGAGGCGGCGAGGCTGCCATCGAGAAGCAGCATGCACGTGGCAAATACACAGCCCGCGAACGTATAGACATGCTCGTGGACGAGGGATCCTTCGAAGAATATGACATGTTCAAACTGCACCGTTGCCATAACTTCGGTATGGACAAGAAGCAGTACCTCGGCGATGGTGTCGTAGCAGGCTCTGCCACCATCGACGGCAGACTCGTCTACGTCTATGCACAAGACTTCACCGTGAACGGCGGTTCTCTGTCGGAGACGATGTCGCAGAAGATATGCAAGGTCATGGACATGGCCATGACGATGGGAGCACCCGTCATCTGCATGAACGACTCTGGTGGCGCACGTATTCAGGAGGGTATCTGCGCACTGGCAGGATATGGCGAGATATTCGAGCGCAACATCCTCGCAAGCGGAGTGATACCGCAGATATCTGGTATCTTCGGCCCTTGCGCAGGAGGTGCCGTGTACTCACCGGCCCTCACTGACTTCATCCTCATGATGGAGAACACGAGCTACATGTTCCTCACGGGCCCGAAGGTGGTGAAGACCGTCACCGGTGAGGACATAGACTCCGAGCATCTCGGCGGCGCGTCGGTTCATGCCACGAAGAGTGGTGTGACGCACTTCACCGCAAAGACAGAGGAGGAGGCTATGCAGCTCATCAAGACACTGCTCAGCTACATTCCGTCTAACAACACGGAGGAGGCTCCGCGCGTGGAGTGTACAGACCCGATAGACCGCAAGGAGGACTTGCTGAACGACATACTGCCTGACGACCCGAACAAGGCTTACGACATGTACAAGGTCATCGGTGCCATAACTGACAACGGTGAGTTCTTTGAGGTGCAGCCTAAGTTTGCCAAGAATATCATCACGGGCTTCGCACGCTTCAACGGTCAGAGCGTGGGTATCGTGGCCAACCAGCCAGCATGCTATGCGGGAGTGCTCGATACCAACGCCTCGCGTAAGGCCGCACGTTTCGTAAGATTCTGCGATGCTTTCAATATACCTATCGTATCGTTGGTAGACGTGCCTGGTTTCCTCCCTGGCACAGGACAGGAGTACAATGCCGTCATACTGCACGGAGCACAGCTCCTCTACGCTTATGGCGAGGCTACAGTGCCCAAGATTACCATCACGCTGCGCAAGAGCTATGGTGGAAGCCATATCGTAATGGGCTGCAAGCAGCTCCGCGCTGACCTCAACTTCGCATGGCCTTCTTCGGAGATTGCCGTTATGGGTGCCTCTGGTGCCGTGGCAGTGCTCTGCGCCAAGGAAGCCAAGAAGCAGGAGAACCCACAGGCGTTCCTTGCAGAGAAGGAAGAGGAGTACACGGAGATGTTCGCCAATCCTTATCAGGCTGCCCAGTATGGCTACATCGACGACGTGATAGAGCCGCGCAACACACGTTTCCGCATCTGCCGCGGACTCGCACAGCTGGCTACAAAGCGTCAGTCGCTGCCGGCAAAGAAGCATGGATGCATGCCTATGTAAGCCGTAATGGCAAGTACTAATGTAGATAAATATTGACATTATGCCGACAACAGACAAGAACATATATGCAGCCATAGCCCTCGCTCTGCATGAGTTCAAGGGCAACAACGTGCATGACAAGGAGTCGGGCATCATAACCATAAAGCCGCGTCATACTCTTTGGAATGCTAAATTTCAAACAATGACTTCC
Organism: Prevotella sp.; assembly: GCA_022775985.1. Lineage (GTDB taxonomy): Bacteria > Bacteroidota > Bacteroidia > Bacteroidales > Bacteroidaceae > Prevotella. Next base: position 7,035 of record JALFIM010000127.1, on the reverse strand, counting down.
AAACCAGAAAGAAGATGAAAAATTACAAATATACAATTGACGGTAAAGAGTACAACGTCGAGATAGGCGATATCAATGACAATATCGCTGACGTGACCGTCAACGGCGAGGCCTTCAAGGTGGAGATGGAGCCGGAGCCGGTAGAGGAGAAGAAGAAAGTAGTGGTGAAACCAGCCGAGGCCAAGGCAAGCCAGGACGGCGATACTGCCGCTGCCACCAACGTCAACACCGAGAATGCTATCAAGGCTCCGCTCCCAGGAGTGATAACCGAGATAAAGGTGAGTGTGGGCGACACCGTGAGCGCTGGTGACACCGTGGTGGTGCTTGAGGCCATGAAGATGGCCAACAACATCGAAGCCGAGAAGAGTGGCAAGGTGACGGCCGTATGCGTGAAGCAGGGCGAGAGCGTCATGGAGGACACTCCGCTGGTAGTGATAGAGTAAACAGACGGTCAGTGTGCGTGCAGACTTGTACGCACGCTGACTTGAAACAATAAAAAGGGGGTGACGGCTGTCATCCCCTTTTCGCGTTATATAGGTGATATTTGGAAAAATTCCCTAAATTGTTGTGGCGTGAGTCGGCACGGACGGAGTGTTTGTGTGACTCTGGTATGCTGTGGTTATCGTGCCACCTTGTTGTTCTCAGGGAATACTACGGTGGGTTTGAAGGTCTTTGCCTCCTCGAAGTCCATCAGCGCGTAGGATATTATTATCACGGTGTCGCCGACAAGAACCTTGCGTGCTGCCGCGCCGTTCAGGCAGATACAGCCGCTTCCGCGCTCGCCTTTTATAATGTAAGTCTCAAAACGCTCGCCGTTGTCGTTGTCTACTATCTGTACTTTCTCGCCCTCTATCATGCCGGCTGCGTCCATAAGGTCCTCATCGATGGTTATGCTTCCCATGTAGTGCAGATTTGCCTCAGTGACCTTGACACAGTGAATTTTTGACTTCAATACTTCAATCATCATAATATAATATGTTGTTGTTGCCGGGACTTGCCGGCCGCCCTACGTGTGATGCGGCCGGTGGTGTCCTGCGTATGGCTTTGTTATCCTTTGTACTTAATGTGGTCTATAAGACGTATCGGTGTCTTGCCGCAATATACGGTTATGCAGCCGACGATGTATTTGCTGTCGTTCCATGACTGTACGTCCTGCAACGTGTTGCCGTCTACTATGGAGAAGTACTCCACCTCAAGCCCTTCTATAGCGTTTATCTCGCTCACCACGCGGTCGTGTACGGCCTTCACGTCGAGCGTATCAGCCCATTTCACGCTTTCGCGCAACACTTTGTATATGTTGGGGGCGATGGCACGCTCGTCAGCGGCAAGCAGAGTGTTGCGTGAGCTCTTGGCCAGGCCGTCCTCGTCGCGGATGATGGGGCACTCTACTATGCGTATGTTCAGGCCGAGGTACTTCACGAGACACTTTATGACGGCTATCTGTTGCCAGTCTTTCTCACCGAAATAGGCGCGGTCTGGACGGACTATATAGAAAAGACGTGACACCACCTGACACACTCCATTGAAGTGTCCAGGACGCTTGGCTCCCTCCATCACGGTGGAGACAGGGGGGAAGTCGAAGTGGCGTGTGTCCTCAGCAGGGTACATCTCCGACACGGAAGGGGCAAATACCACGGTGCCGCCGGCCTGCTCTATGAGCTCACAGTCTGCCTCAAGATTACGTGGATAGCGCTCAAGGTCTGCCGGGTCGTTGAACTGTGTGGGGTTGAGAAACACCGAAACGACAGTCACGTCGTTCTCGGCTGCGCTCTTCCTTATCAAAGAAGCATGTCCTTCGTGCAGAGCTCCCATTGTCGGTACAAGGCCGACAGACTTTCCTTCTTTACGAGCTTCAAACAAATCATTCTGAAGCTCTACAATCTTTCTGTACAATTTCATGTCAAAATAATCATTAACACGCACAAGCCCAAAGCGTGGCTTGTGCTAATCAAGGTGCAAAATAACAACAATTTTCTTAAATAAGAAAGAATAAATTTAAAAATATGCGAATTGTACTTATAAAACGCTCGTTTTGAACGATGTTTGCGGCCTGTCTGAATATTTTTTTGTAACTTTGCAGTGATATAGGCATTCCGTGTTACTGCCGATACAGCTACAGTATAACGGTCAAATACAGACACATATAATAAAACACATGGCAAAGAAAGTTCTATTCATCAATCAGGAGATTTCACCGTATGTCCCCAAGTCAGAATTGTCTGTAATGGGAAAAGACTTACCACACAAGATGCAGGAAGCAGGCTATGAGATACGCACGTTCATGCCGAAATGGGGCAATATCAACGAGCGCAGGGGGCAGCTTCATGAGGTGATACGGCTCTCGGGGATGAATCTTATAATTGATGATACAGACCATCCGCTGATTATCAAGGTGGCATCCATACCTCAGACACGCCTTCAGGTTTACTTCATTGACAACGATGACTACTTCATGAAACGCCAGATGGCGGAGGACCTTGACGGAAACGAGTATGACGACAATGGTGAGAGGGCCATATTCTTTGCCCGTGGTGTGCTTGAGACGATTAAGAAGCTCAGATGGGTGCCGGACATCATACACTGTCAGGGATGGATGGGAGCTATCGTCCCTCTGTATGTGAAGCTCGCCTACAATGCCGACCCGACATTCGCCAACACCAAGATTGTGACATCGCTCTTCTCGAAAGACCTGAAGCACTCTGTCGGCGACAACTTTAAACACTGCCTTGAGTTCCGCAACATCGACGAGGAAGTGCTGAAGCCATATAAGGAGAACTTCGACTTCTTCGAGCTGTGCAAGCTCGCTCTCGACTACAGCGACGCGATAATAGAGGCTGGAGATGGCGTGAACAAGGACTTGCTTGAATATGCCAAGGGCAAGGATGTGCCGTTCGTAGACTTCTGCGGCGACGACTACGTGGAGAAGTACAGACAGCTCTACGACAGCCTGTAAGCACGCAGCATGGGGCAATGTGCTCCACAGATGATAAAATCCCACCGCCAAGCGTGGTGATAACTAACAGATATATACTCTTATATTATATCAAATGAGACTCAGATTTATCTTGGGCATTCTTGCAAGTGCCACTTTCATGTTAGCGTCATGCGATGACACGACAGAGCATATAGGCTCTTCGCTGATTGACGACATGGATAAGTTGAAGATAGAGACAGACACTTTCAGCGTTACTTCTCGCACGATAATAGCCGATTCGGTCCTCTCGAGAAACACTACGGGATATATAGGCAAGGTGAAAGACCCTCAGACGGGTGCCTATATTACGGGAAGTTTTATGACGCAGTTCCATATCATGGACAACTATGAGTATCCCGACAAGGACAGTATAGTAAGCAAGAACAGTGCGGGCGAGATTATCGCCGACTCTTGCGACATAGTCCTGTTTACTGACGGACACTTCGGCGACTCTCTCGCTGCCATGAAGCTCACTGCATACGAGATGGAGAAACCCATGGAGGAGAATGACGTATATTACTCAAACTTCGACCCTCAGAAGAAAGGATATGTACGTGCTGACGGCATACATGTCAACAAGGCTTACTCTCTCTACGACCTCAGCATAGACGAGGCAACGAGAAACAGCAGCAGTTTCACCCCGAACATACGCGTGAAGCTCAACGGCAAGTACACCGACAAGGAAGGCAAAACCTACAACAACTTCGGTTCGTACATCATGAGTAAGTACTATTCAGACCCGTCTAACTTCAAGGACACTTACAGCTTCATCCATAAGGTGGTGCCGGGATTCTTCTTCAAGTACAAGAGCGGACTCGGCTCAATGGGCTATATCACTGCAAGCCGACTGATAGTGTATTTCAGATACCGCGACAAAGTGACCGAGACCGTTGTTGACTCGTCTACAAAACAGTCTAAAGACACCACATACGTAAAGACGCTTAACGGTATGTCCTCATTCGCAGGTACCGAGGAGGTGCTGCAGACCACTACTTTCGACAGCGACAAGGGCAAGGCTGAGCAGCTTGCGGCAGACAATACGTGTACTTATATCAAGTCGCCGGCGGGGCTGTTCACTGAGGTCACACTCCCGGTAGACGAGATAGTGTACTCTCATGAGAGCGACTCTATCAATACTGCCAAGATAGTGATGACAAAAATCAACGACAAGAGCCTGTCTGACTACGGTTTCAGTGTGCCGCAGACCCTTCTGATGATTCCCAAGAGCGAAATGTACAGTTTCTTTGAGCAGAACAAGGTGGCCGACTACAAGACCTCGTTCTTAGCGACATACAACTCTACGTACAATACCTATACGTTCGGGAATATATCCAATCTTATAAAGCACATCCATAAGACTGCCGACAAGTCGAAGGAAGATTGGAACAAGGTGGTGCTCATTCCCGTGACGGTGACATACGACCAGTCATCGTCTACGACGACCATTACAAAGGTAAGCCACGATATGTCGCTCTCAAGCACACGCCTTGTCGGTGGTAGCGCCAACCCTTACGGGGCTATCAAGATAAGCGTGGTGTACAGTAAGTTCAGCAACAAGTAGGCGACAACTCAAGTCTTACTAAGATGGCAGACAACTATCTGGAGCGCCAAAGAGAGATATACGAGAAGCGCAAGGCTCAGTGGCTGCGCAAGTCGAAGCACTTGCCCAAGCTCAGCCAGAAGCCTCAGAAACCTGACGATGAGGCTTTGTAGCCCTGCTTGCCGTGTATGTGTACTACGTATCTGCTTTTAGCGGTCTATACGTATGCTTTATGCGGTATGTAAGATAGGTTTACACAGTTGTGTGCTTGTCGCATACAGGTTATGCCGGCATGTATAGATATACGATAAACGCGAAAGCGTGGGATGGCAGTTCATCCCACGCTTTCGCGTTTATCGTAGTTGCATACACGTGGTGCGCGGTGCCTTTATGGTCTCGCTCTACTTGAAATAGAGGTAATATACCGCAAGCAGTACGGTGATGGCTACAGCCATGACTACTGACCTGATGATGCAGCCGGCCACTCTTTTTACAAACAAGAAGCCTACAATCAGCACCAGAAGGCAAAATACGTAATATCCAAATTGTGAATCCATAATTTACTAAGTAAGTGTTCGGGATTGATTTTTATATTAAGACTCTCTCTACTTATATTAAAGTCTATTCCTGTCTATATAAAGGTTCTCTTTCTGTCTATATTAGAGTTCTCTGTCTACCTGTCTTTTCAGTAGCTGGGTATTGGCTTGAAGGGATGTCCGCCAATGCACAGTTCTTGGCATAAAGGTATATGCTGACTGCTTAATTATTATAACCAGACAGTTCTCAGAAGCCGATAATATCAGAGTAAGCCTATTTGAACAGCCGACAGAAAGCAGCTGGAATCTGTGTATCAAACTCCATGCGCTCTCCTGTCACAGGGTGAGTGAAGCACAGCACGTAGGCATGTAGACAAAGTCGGTGGATAGGGTCATCACCATTGCCGTACTTTATGTCGCCGCATACGGGGTGTCCCATGTCGGCGGAGTGTACGCGTATCTGGTTCTTTCGTCCTGTCTCAAGCCTGTATTCTACGAGTGAGTGCTCGGTGGTGCGGTTGAGGACATGGAAGTGTGTCACCGCATACTTTCCGCCATTGTCCGTGGGCGAGGAGTAGGTCACGTAAGCCTTGTTGTCCTTCAGCCAATTGGCTATGGTGCCCTCGTCGTCCTCCATCTCGCCGCTCACTACTGCCACATAGCGTCTGTCATACACTATGTCGTGCCAGTTGTGCTCCAGTATCTGCTCCGTCTCCATGTCCTTGGCGTATATCATCAGGCCGCTTGTGTCACGGTCGAGCCTGTGTACTACGTGGGCACGGCACTTCTGGCGCGACTTGTGAAAATAGTCGTCAAGCACCGACTTCACGTTCAGCGACGAGTGTCCTGCCGCCATTGACAGTATGCCTATGTTCTTTTCCACCACCACGAGCCAGCGGTCCTCATATACAATCTTCACGTAGCGGCTCTTGAACATCTCGTTGCGTTTGCTCTTGCTCACCGTGACGGTCATTCCGGGCTTGAGCGGATAGTCAAACTGCGTCGTCACCTTGCCGTTCACCTTTACACCGCGTCCTTTCAGCGTGTCCTTCAGCTTGTTGCGACTGCCATGGGCATTGTCGAGCAAGAACTGCAGGAGCTGGCTGTCGGCGTGTACCTCATACATGGCTGTATCTTCCTGTCTCCTATTGCTGTATGCCATATCGTAAAATGTTTTATTCTGATTTGTAAAAACTGCGCCGTATCAATGCTCATAATACCTTGGGCTACACCTCAGATAATACCTCAGCTGGCCCTTGTCAAATATTTCCGGGTGGAATATACGCACATAGTCGGCGAGCAGGAAGTCAGGGCGGAACGATGTCTCGTCAAAGAAACGGCTCGTCATGTTGTTGCACTGGTATATGCCATTGGTTTGAAAAGCCTTTATCTGTGAGTAGCCACGGCACTCTGTGAGCAGCTCTTTCTTCGTAAGAGGATGGTCACCGCTGTATGTGAACAGCCAGATGTCTGTATCGGAAGCCTTTGAGATGACTGTCTCCTCAGACAGTGGCAGCGAGCCTTGGTGGCTGTCGTCATGGAACGCGTAGCGTGCATGTGCGTCCGATATCATACGTGCCACCGTGCTGTTTCCGCCAGGGCAAAACCACGTGTCACCGTATATGCGCTCCGTGAGTACCAGTGGGCGCGTGGCGGCCTTGGCGGCTCCTGCCTTCAGCCTGTTGTATTCTGATGTCACACGGGTAAACAATGAGTCTGCCTGTCTGCCGCATCCCATGAGCATGCCGTAGAACTTCATCCACTCGGCACGTCCCAACGGGTGCTGCTCCATATATTCCGCGCAGTATATCACGGGCACGTGGAGGCGTGTCAGACGCGAGAACTCGCTGCCTTGATAAGCCGACAGGAATACGGCATCAGCTTCCATGTCGGAAATCTTCTCCACCGACGGTGACATGCCGTCGCCGCAGTCTACTATCACACCGCGTGAGAGCTTGTCTCTGTAATATGGCATGCCCTTGACA